>DYHU01000083.1 GCA_020724025.1 Syntrophorhabdus sp.
CGCTCAGGAAAGCTTTTGCCTTAGGGAGGGAGAGAGGATATTTTGGCACCTGGGGCCCCAAACCTTCTGACATGGCCAGGCTCTGTACCAAAGCACTCGAAGCGGGCATTGAGGTTGAATATACGCAGGAGCTCATTCGTAGACTCAATGTAATTCCTGATCAGCCACCAATTCATTTAGAAAACTGGCCGTGGCCCTTAAAGATATTTACCCTTGGTCGTTTCGAATTGATAAAAGATGGGAAACCGATTCAGTTCTCCAAAAAGGTCCAACAAAAACCTCTCTCAATGCTAAAGGCATTGATTGCCTTTGGAGGAAGAGAGGTGAGAGAGGAGCATATAGCCGATATCCTCTGGCCTGAGGCTGACGGTGATGCCGCGCATATGTCTTTTATAACCACCCTACACCGCCTCCGCCAGTTGCTCGGTTATGAAAAAACCATTCAATATAGAGAGGGGGGTGTGAATTTAGGCGAAAGATACTGTTGGTTAGATATCTGGGCATTTGAACATCTCCTGGGGCAGGTAGATGAAAAATGGAAAGATGAACTGCCGGACAGAGCCATTCAACTCACCGGGAGGGCTATTGAGATGTACAGAGGATCCTTCCTGACCGAAGATCCGGAGAAGTCCTGGACAATATCCATGCGTGAACGTCTAAAAAGCAAATTTATTAGGACCGTGAACCAGTTAGCCCATTACCATGGAGAAATTGGGCAATGGGAGAATGCCGTGGAATGCTATCAAAAAGCTCTGGAAGTTAATGATCTAATTGAAGAACTTTATCAAAATCTCATGATTTGTCATCAACATCTGGGTCGAAAGGCGGAAGCAATGGCTGTTTACAGTCGCTGTTGCAAAACACTTTCCGCAGCCCTCGGAATTGAACCCTCTTCTAAAACCCAAACCATTTACAGGTCTCTCCTCTCCGAGTAAGAACTGGACCAAATTTTTCACCGAATCTGTATTCAATCTGTAATTGCTTCTGTGATAAGAAACTCCCTAAACAATGCCATTTCTTTACGCTAGAAAGAGGAAAGAACTTTTTCTGCCAATACTCCAATGGGTTTTGCAAGTTACCTCATCCATATTTATCGTTTTAAAAAAAACAATCCCAGAGCCCTTGTGGGAGTTGTTGAAGAGGTTGGGGTTAAAGGAAGGAAAGCAATTACCAATTATGATGAACTCTGGGAGATCTTAAATTCCCCGAAAGGTATTAAGCCCTACAAGAGGACAGGTCACAAGAGGAACCAATGAAAAAAGGAAAAAGGAGGTGATGAAAAAAGGAATGAACTTCGGCAATACCTACCTGCCGGTAGGCAGGAATGCCGACGCTACAAATTTTAAAATTAGAAAGGAGGAAACGATCATGAGTACAAGAAAGATAAACGACATCATTTTGGATTTCATAATCATTTTGGTCTTTGTTATGTTCATCCCAGTCGCTCAAGCGGAAAACATTGATATGATAAGCTGTGGCTCCGGTAATATCAATGTCATCGCCGCCGGGGAAGATTTGACCATTATGGCCATGGAAGGAAAAGGAATTAACCTGGACAATTATGGGAATAAAACCTTCGATAATATGACCTACCAATATGGGGCCTTGTTTAAAATTGATAAAGGGAATTGGAGTGGGTCCATGCTGATGAAATATATGGATCCAAGCGACGATTTTTTTGCTGTTGAGATCACGCAAGTCGGCATGGTTCGAGACTGGAAATTTATTTACGGCACCGGCAAATGGAAGGGCCTTACGGGTGGGGGCAAGGCCTTGCCTATTACGAAAGGTAAGCCAATATCTCCAGGCACTTCCCAGGGTTGTGTCAAGATAACGGGAACCTATGAATTGAAGAAATAGGTATTATAAAATTAACTTCTTATGGGAGGTGAGGAATTATGTTCAAAAAAATGGTTATTGCATTGTTATTTGTGATTGGAGCTGTGATTTCAGCATCGTGGGAAGCATGGCCACAGACAACCATTGTTGGCCAGAACAATCCAGCTATTGACGTCCAGGCAGTGCAGGCGGCGGTTGAGCAAGGTGGAACAGTTTTTCTTAAAGGGACCTTTGACTTCGGGGAAAAAGGAAGTGTGACCATCAGCAAGGATGTGAAAATCGTTGGTGAAAGGGATAATCAGGGTATCCCTATAAGTAAAATCAAAGGCGGTTTCCGAACTTTGCTCAGCCCTCTCCCTGTTCAGCTACCTCCCCAGGCTCCTGGACCCAAGATTGCGATTCAAAACATCCATTTCGACGGAACCCTGGCGTATCCTATTTATATAGCTTATTGCGCTGGAGCAACCATCGCTGGAAATAAAATTACTAACGTTCGACCTCTTGTCGCCACCCCTTAGATGAATGTCTCTGTTGGTATTATGGTTGGCACAAATTGGATACAGCCACCAGCAACAAGGAAGTATCAACCTGGCGCAGTTACCGGGATTATATCGATTGTCGACAATGATCTCGATATGTCTAATGACACCCCTGCAAAGACTTTTGGGCAAGGGATATTTGTCCATTGGGCAACCGGCATCACCCTGCAAGTTTCAGGAAACACGGTCAAGAATTGTTCAAGGAATTCAATAGAAGCAATGGATAATTATCTCGGCGATGATGGCAGCGGCTCAGTCGTGATCAAGGACAACAAAGTTACAACAGCAACAGCGGGCATCCCGTTCCCATCACCCCGAACCCCCAATGGGATCCTTGTCGGATGGTTTTTTGATGGCACTGGTGCGGGGGCTTCAGACCCCAAAAAAAATATGAAACATACGATTGCTAACAATACGGTCATGGCACGGGGAGAAACCTCTCAGGGGATATGGATTGCATCCAATGAAGTGATAGTCGAAAACAATCAAATTATTACGGAAAAACAATCTGCGACTCCGATTGCTGTAAGAAGCGCCCATTGTCAGATTTTGAACAATAAGATTGAAGGCATGGGTGCCAGCGCTATATTCATTGGTCCATCGCAGTCACTGACAGGAAGCAACAATAAGTGTGAAGGAAATGATCTAAATGCGTTCAAGGCTTCCGTGACTGAGGTGATCTTTGATAAGGATTCCAAAAATAATATCGTGGTGGGCAGTAGCGGAAAGGCAAAAGATCTTGGGATAGATAACCAAATAAAGGGGTTAACGCGAGTCACGGAATAAATCCTAAGAAGTTGGATCAGACTTTAACGGTAAATAAAGGGACACTTCTTTTATTTCTCTAAAAATGGGAAGTGTCCCTTTTGATTTCACATCCAGTTTGGTTTGACTCCGATTTTTGTTCGCACTTCATCCATCACTTTTTCGGCGATGGATTTGCACTTGGCCGCTCCAGTCTTCAAAACCTCCTCGATATATCCCGGCTTTCCATTCATCTCCCGAACCCTGGCCTGAATGGGCCCGATCTCCTCTATCAAGTTCTTAAAAAGAATCTCTTTGCACTCGATGCAGCCGATCCCCGCTGTCCACCAGCCCTGGTCCACATCACATAGGAAATCTGATCAGGTTTGGAGAAGGCATGGTGCATGGTGAAGATATTACAATGTTCCGGATGTCCGGGGAATCAACGGAGGAACGCTTTCCATATTATTCCGATAATCTGGGAGTGTCCCTGTTTCCTATTTTTTTTCCATACTTTGCAAGTGAAGGCGGTCAAGAACTTGACACCCTCTATCCCTCTTTGGTATAAAGAAAACACAAGCAGGAAAAATCTTTTTTTAAAGACCAAGGAGTCCCGTGGGGAAGAAGGAATTTACTAAAGAATTGAGTCCAGACGGAGAGGATAGGCTAAGAATAAAAATCAATGTGGAGAAAGGCAAAGTAGTAGATGTGGTTGTTCAGTATGAATCAAGGATAAAGGAGAAATGGTATTCCATTGTGAGATATGACTGTTCCCATGGGTTTTTCCATCGTGATCTATTCAATCCAAAAGGAGAAGAGATAAAACAATCAATTTCAATACGCAATCTTAAAGATGCTTTAACCTATGCTGAGCAAGATATAAAGGACAGATGGGAATGGTATAAAGAGAAATTTAAGAAAGGGATGAAATAATGACAAGAAAAGAGCACGTTGAAAGAAATATTGGGGTGACATTTGATTTTATAAGACATCTCATTGAGAATCCAGGCCAAATAGAATCTATTCCCGATGGGGCCTTGCTTGACTTTATAGATAAGGACCTGCCTTTTAAACTAAAAAGGCAGGTTAAAGGGAAAAAAGTTACAAGATATAGGGTCGAACGTGTCTTTGGACTCATACAAAATTCGACATAGAACGTGTCCTTTTTGTCTCATTATTGACCGAGCCACTCCGATTTGACGCCGATTTTTGTCCTCACCTCGTCCATCACTTTTTCGGAGATGGATTTGCACTTGGCCGCTCCGGTCTTCAAAACCTCCTCGATATATCCCGGCTTTCCATTCATCTCCCGGACCCTGGCCTGAATGGGTCCGATCTCTTCTATCAAGTTCTTAAAAAGAATCTCTTTGCACTCGATGCAGCCGATCCCCGCAGTCCGGCAGTTATGGTCAACAAAGGCGATCTGGTCTTCTTTTGAGAAAGCCGTGTGCATCGTGAAGATATTAAAGTGTTCCGGCAACTTATGGGACGTTCATGCAGAGCGTGTCTATCTAATTTGATACCCTAATCTTACTTCTTCCGATGTCAAGTACATTCTGTTCGAATGTCCCTCTTTGCTTTCATGGGAATTTGACATGTAGGAAAAAGGCTATTATAATAGCTCTTTAGGAGGTAGTCATGATGAAGGTTGCCAACACCGTTGAACTCAAAAATAAGACGAACGAGCTTTTAAGGGAAGTTATGAAAGGAAACCCTTTAATCATCACTTACAGGGGAAAGCCCGCAGCTTCTCTTCTCCCCCTTACCGGTGATGACCTTGAAGATTTTATTATAGAAAACAGTCCTTCCATTAGAAAAAAAATTGCTGCGGCCGAGGAGGATATGAAGACAGGAAGGATTGTTTCTTTGGATGAGTATCTGACGAGCGAAGAGAAATAAGAGAAATAGATGTGGAAAAATTTAGTATTCAAATAACCCAATCAGCAGTCGATGATCTGGATTCAGTCCCCCATGACCTGCGCAAAAATATCCTCACAGACATAAAGAATCTTTCCTCTCACCCTTTCCCATCTGGAAGTAATATTAAGAAGCTAAAAGGATTTAAACCGCCATTGTATAGGCTTCGTTCCGGAGACTTTAGGATCCTCTATCGAATCGGGAGCCATTCGATCACACTCATGCGGGTGATCAATCGAAAAGAATTGGAAAGGGTGATCAAAAGATTAAAACTGAATTGAGGTTTTTAAGTAAAGCAATCCAAATACCTTTTATTTCAACCCGGCTTTGCGCAAGGAATCAATAAAACGTTCTTTTATGGCCGGGTCTTTGTAGGGATGGACCTTTGCAAATTGTTCCAGAGAAAATTTTGGATTTATCTTTAAGACCTCAGTGGCACCCGCACGGGCCTCTTTTTCCCGCCCTGCCATGTTATACACAGAGGTAAGGAAGATATAAGAAAAGATATCTCCGGGCTCCCGCTCAATGGCTTTTTTGAGTTGAGCAATGGCTTCTTCATACCGCCCGGCTTCACGAAGCGCTTCCGCATAGTGGCGCAAATACGTGTTTGGGGGGTTAGGATTGAGTCGTATTGCCCTTTCAAAGAAAGGGATGGATTCTCCTCCTGCGAAAAGTAAGATGCTGGCATATCCATAAACGACGTCAGCGGAATTTGGCTCAAGTTCGAGCCCCCGCTCAGCATGGGAAATAGCTTCCTCATATTGCCGCATCATCATCAATGTATAACCCAAACCGGCGTAACCCATTGCAAAGGAGTCATCCAGAGTGACCGCTTTCTTATATAGCTCAAGGCATTTCTTCAGAGACTCCTGAGGATTCTTGCTCAACCCGAGCCATATATCAATGATGTTGGCGAGCGCGAGCGCCCTGTATGCGGATGCGTAGTTAGGGTCAAGAGAGATCGCTTCTTCTGCGAGTTTCCTCGCCCTGATATTTCCTTCAATGGTGGACTGATAGGATAAATATTTTGCCTCTATGACCTTCATATGGGCATCAAGATTTTTAGTGCCTTTCGAAAATACACGGGCCTGTTCACCTTCCGTCAATTTCACCTGCAACGCTGTAATGATGTGTGTTGTAATCTCATCCTGAACAACAAAAATATCTTTTGGACTTCTGTCGTAACGCTCCGCCCATAAATGACGCCCTGTCAGGGCATCGGTCAACTGAGCCGTGATTCTTAACTGCTCCCCGGCCTTCCGTACACTCCCCTCCAGAACATACTTATCCCTAATTCTTCTGCGACCTGCTGCACTTTCACCGACTTTCCTTTATAGGTAAACGTGGAGTTGCGGGCAATCACAAACAACTTCGGGATCTTTGAAAGGGTCGTAATGATCTCCTCGGTCAAACCGTCGCAGAAGGATTGCTGGCGAGGGTCATCGGTCATATTCACAAACGGGAGCACTGCGATGGAGGGTTTGTCAGGCAGTGGAAATGCCATCCTTTTCACAGATGCAACCCTGCCAGAGGGGGGGAAAAGATAGGTTTTCAAGATGACTAAAGCTGCTACGATTAATACGATAACCAAAACCACCCACTGCCATCGTTTTGGTAATGTGATCTTTTCTTCTCTTGATGGGGTTATTGGAACCTCAGGTCCTTTAGGGACGAACTCAACAGGTTCCGGTTTCTTTTCCTCTTTCTGTTTGAGACTCGAAATAAACTTCTCCCAAGCTCCCTGGTTCTGGCATCCCTCATAGATAATTGCAATATCATCTAATCCCGCCCCCAGTTTATCAATCGAAAACCTGAGCCTGACATGTTTTTCGCTTCCTATGTACTCAAAAAGATTTGCCCAACTGTCTTTTTCAGCCTCGGTAAAGGGATAGGTCTTGCCAATCCCTTCCTCAAATTTCTTTTTCCTTCCGACGACTTTGAAAAGCGGGGCCTCTTCCAGGTTTGGCAGGGCTTGCTGCCATTTCCTGTAGATTCTTGGCAGCAAATTCTCCTTTTCCGATGAGCCAGCAGAGCCCCCAATCGTTTCGTTCAGCAAGGCAAGGAGGTCATGGTGTCCTTCGAGGGGGATGGAGGTAATTTTCCCTAATTTTTCCATCTCGTTAACAACAAAGGCAATTAAGGAGAGATAAAACTTTCGGGAAGGCGAGTGGAAATCAAGCGTCAATTGAATTCTATTTTTGAGATCAATATGGAGCCTGAACTGATTCAGGTCGATTGTTATGGGATGGTCCTTGGCATTTTCCATCATTTTTCCATCCCTCCAAATCCTATTGAAAAGACAGGAGATTTCTTAAGAGCCGAAAATCATTAAAAAAATCTGACAGTAATTACCGTTAGAAACCATATCATGTGTTAAAAAAGTTGTCAATATTCAACAAGTTCCAAAATTCAAAGTAGAATCCTGGGAAAGGTATAAATATTAAACATTTAACTGAACGATTCCAAACTGTAACAGTTACGACCATAAATACAGAACCGTCTGTTCCAGGTACGCGGGATTTGGATCATAAAAAAGGATGGTGGAAAATTTTTATTATCACCTTCGAGTTTGGAAAAACCATTGATTCATCCTCCCCTTTCCCAAGGAGTGGAGTGGGAGTGATATTCAAATGTCTTACGAGAAAGGGGGGGTGAAAAAGTTGAGATCATAAATAATGGAAAGTTGATGATGAAATGATAAAAAACAACCATCTATTGGGGCCTCATAATTGAGGCTAACGAATGGATTAGAAAGGAGGAAAGGATCATGGTTATTAAAAAAACAAATATCCTATCATGCAGTCTATTCGGAATTCTCGGTCTCCTTTTGTTCACTCCGATTGTCCAATCACAGACACCGTTCGATGTCACAGAATGTGGCTCGGGGGTTTCTACGGTGGTATACCAGAGCAAAGAAACATCTATTGGCAGCATAGACCTTAAAGGTCTTATTTTTAGCCATCATGAGAACAAGGTTTTTAATAACTGCACATTCCATGTAGTGGCTATTGCCAAAACCGAGGATGGCAAACGGCGGTCGGACAGTTATTGGAAGATCATGGACCCCGATGGGGACATTATAATCGCCGAGGTTGTCGTTCTCGGACCTGAAAAAACGATGAAGTTTTTGCACGGCACTGGCAAATGGAAAGGCATTAAAGGAGAAGCAAAAGGTAAGACATCAGCGATCGGAAAGATGATAGAACCGGGAACGATCCAATCCTGCTCAAGGTATGTGGGAACCTTTGAGTTGCAGAAATAGGCAAATAGATTCGAGGCACTTTTTTCTCTACAATGGAAATCAGTTAACTCAATTCTATATGATAACGTCTTGTCCAAACTGAATGGAGAGGGGTGATGGGCGTTATTGTTGTCAAAGACTTGCGCTGATCATCTGAAAATGAGTCTTTGGGAGGTAAAACCATGACATCGAGAAACATCGCGTTTATGACAGGTGTATTGTTTTTCATGCTGTCTGGGCCAGTCGCATCACAGGACTGGGTGGACATCAAGAACCCGAAGGAACTTCGCGCCCTTTACTCAAACAAAACGTTCAGGAGCACCTATCTGGGAGTCCCTGTCGCCGAACACTACCGTGCCGACGGCAAAGGGATTCTAATCTCTGCAGAACTTCGTATTCCTTGCACTTGGGAGGTCAAGGGCGACGACCAGGTGTGTGTCTCCGACGAGAGAGGTACAAATTGTTATCAGTTCCAACGTCACAAGAGGAACCGAGACGAGTATGTCAGAACACGCCTCAAAACAAGCCAACTTGGCGCCTTTATGACAATCCTCAAGGTAGAGGACGGCATCCCTGAGTTTTAGACCGTCTGGTAGACGGATGAAATGAGGGATATCAGGGACACTTCCCTATTTTTGAGTCAAGGAATTGGGGACGGGATCAAACTTAAGGCCGTATTCGATCACCCTAAAGACCTTCGGAGTGGGGATGTTGTTGACTGAGTTGAATAACTCTGAGATGTTGAGATTACAGAGAAAGCAGAGGGAATGTTAGGCGCCATTTCTTATTGTGGACAATATCAGCAGACCTTCGATCTCTTCAAAGTGGTTGTCAAAGGAATAAAGCGCCAAACCATGCTTCATCGCATTGGCAGCGATCCAGATATCGTTTGTGGGAATGGGTCGGCCTTTGACCTTTAATCTTTTAACAATCAAAGCATAGTAATCTGCCGTTTCGAGATCATGCAGAAGTATTTCAACCCGGGGGGAGTTTAGAAACGCTTCTAATTCCTCCCGGTTTTTCTTTTCCTTGGCGCCGAGGGAAAACCCAGAAAAAAGCTCGGCGATGACCGTTATGTCCACGCCGATAAGGTCGCAGTCTCTGAACGTCTCAACAACACTCTGATCATTGACCTTGAAAGAGGTGTAAATGTTCGTATCAATTGTAACCCGTCTCATTTCCAGAGATCCTCATCGATCTTCTCGAAGATTTGAGTGTTTTTCTGAAAAGATCTCACTTCTTCCCTGCTCCAGCCGCCCGAAAGAGCATCCAGGTCATGGTACTTCTTGAACACGGGATCTTTCCCCATACCGGTAATTTTTTTTAGCGCCTGCAGGATCCATTGATTTACACTCAGGTTGTTCTGTTTTGCCCGGGACTTGATCACCCGGTCCAGCCCGGAATCAATTCCGCGAATTGTGATGGTCTTCATAGTCCTCCTCCGGATGCATAATCTGATGTCATT
Organism: Syntrophorhabdus sp.; assembly: GCA_020724025.1. The sequence goes on from DYHU01000083.1 coordinate 9,746, forward strand.
TTAATGATACTAAATGATTGCAAATTAGTCAATTTTTTTCTTATATTATTGAGGATAAGGGGCCAACCCTTGGGATTGGGAAGGTGGGATTGGAGACCAGTTTAAAATGAAGGATTTATTCGATCACCCGAAATAGGAACCCGTCCACAATTTTGTATTAAGTTACAACCACTCGGATTTTACGCCGATTTTTATGCGAACTTCGTCCATCACTTTTTCTGCAATGACTTTGCAGCGCGCGGCTCCGGACTTTAAGACATCAATAATATATTCCGGTTTCTTGTTCATTTCTTTGACGCGGGCCTGAATGGGTCCGATCTCCTCTATCAAGTTCTTAAAAAGAATCTCTTTGCACTCGATGCAGCCGATCCCCGCAGTCCGGCAGTTATGGTCAACAAAGGAGATCTGGTCTTCTTTTGAGAAAGCCGTGTGCATCGTGAAGATATTACAGTGTTCCGGATGTCCTGGATCGCTTCGGCGCTGTCGGTGCTCACAGGTCGCTGCCGTTCTCAACTTCTCCCGGATGACCTCCGGAGGCTCAAGCAGCCCGATGGCGTTATTCATCGATTTGGACATCTTCGCCTGCCCATCGGTTCCCGCAATTCGGGGAGCAGTTGAAAGGAGAACCTTGGGTTCAGGAAAGGTTTCTCCATAACGGGCATTGAATTTTCTGGCGATCTCCCTTGAGAGCTCCACATGCTGGGTTTGATCTTCTCCAACCGGAACATAACCTGCTTTATAGATCAAAATATCCGCGGCCTGGAGTACCGGATAGTTCAGAAGTCCAATATTGATGTTCTGCCGATGCTGTTTGGACTTCTCTTTGAACTGGGTCATCCTCTCCAGCTCACCAATCGGGGTGACACAGTTAAAGATCCATGCCAGTTCGGTATGCTCGGGCACATGGGACTGAACGAAAACGATGCATTTATCCGGAGTCAATCCACAGGCCACAAGGATGGTGGCTGTGTCCAGAATCCTTTGTTGCATCAACCCCACTTCATATTCGACGGTGACGGCATGATAGTCCACGACACAATAGATGCATTCATAACGGTTTACCAATTGAACCCAGTTGCGAATGGCTCCCACATAATTACCGATATGAATTTCACCCGAGGGCTGAATCCCGCTGAAGATACGGTCCATCAATAAAGTCCTCCATTCGTTCTATTCGTTATATTCGTATCATGAAGTTCTCGTAAAAAGTCTGAAAAGGCTATTTTCTGTCATTCCTGCGCAAGCAGGAATCCAGGGTTTCCTGTGAAAACAGGAACCCAGATGTTTATGGTTCCCTGCTTTCGCAGGGACGGCGCCTGGATTCCCGTTTTCACGGGAATGACGACTTTTTACGAATTCATTATCATTCGTTATAAAAAAGGCCATGGGTTGATATTGCCCATGGCCCCTTGCCCATTGCCCATTGCCATCTAAAAAAGGTTAAGGGTGCAGAGGTTTAAGGCAATCTCCTATCCGACTTCCTCTACACCATATCCAGACCAGATTCATTCTCCCTATCCCTCTTAGAGTCATTGTGCCAATTATTTAACTCAAACCCACTAAAATATCAATAGGTTTATACTTCATTATTTCCCCAATATTCCTTTGATTTTTTGTTTTAGATCTGGCAGGTCACGTTCTACGGCTGCCCAAACTTCTTCCGTATCCACACCGAAATAATCGTGGACTAACACATTTCTCATGGCGATGATTTGAGGCCGGGGAATTTCAGGGTGTTTATTGCGAAGAGTATCGGATACCTTGCGGCCAGCTTCTCCGATGATTTGGATGTGATGTATTACCCATGTCTGTAAAAGCTCGTCATTCTCAAATGACTTCTTACCGCGGCTGGTATAACGTTCGATCCTTTCAATAGACTCTAAGATATCAAGGAGGCGCTCCCGATCATCTTTCATAGTGGAACAGCTTCCCCTAAAACACGCTCACGGATTCGTGGGCGAAGCCCCCTTTCGGTGACCACATCTACTTCACATCCTAAAAGTTTTTCAAGATCGAGAAGTAGGGAAGCGTGGTCAAAAAGACTGCGACCGGGTTCAAGTTCCACTAAAAAATCCAGATCGCTTTCTGAACCGGCTTCTCCTCTTGCCACTGAGCCAAAAATACGAATATTTCGTGCCCCGTGCTTGCTGGCAATCCTCAGAATCTCTTCTCGTTTGTTTTTTAGAAGCTCTTTCTTTTCCATATTATTGTTTCCAAGAGGATTATAATATTTTCGCTATAGCTGTCAATCCTTTCTAATGTTTGATCATTTGGGCTCCTGAAGAGGACCGAAGAGACCGATTCCTTTTTGTTGTTGTGTGCTGAGAAAAACCTGCAAATAGAGGCCGTCGCATACGGAAGGGATATGAATGACCCGGACGACCTCCTCACAGTCCTTTGCTTCCGGCACAATCTCCTTCAGCACGGTCGGAGATTTTAAGAGGAATTCCTCATTAAAAATGGAGCCGGGATCGTCCGGATAGAGTGGAACGATGACGATATCCGCCTCGACCAGATCCTGGAAGAAGTGGGTTCCGTAAGAGACCTCAGGTGTTGAGCCGTTCCTGGCAAAGGCAATCTCAACCAACAACTTGGTCTTATTGATATTGGAGTATGTGACCCTGACGCCCAGGTTGATATCGTTGCTTCCCCACCGCCCCGGGCCCAACAGGGCGTACCGTTTATCACCAAGATCCTTGTTCAACAGGTTCACAACCGTAGCGATTCTCATCTTCTGTTCATAGGTGGGAAGCAGGTCATAAGCCCTGGGGTTCACATAGACGATATACTCCAGGTCATGGACCATGCTGTTAGAAAGGGCCGCCCGGGTGGTAAAGAGGATCTTCTCCGGGAGGACCTCTTCCGGCAAATCGACCTTTTCCTTCTCTTTCCGGATGGAAAGGGAGCGGCACTGGAGGAGATAGAATTTGTTGCCATCCCACGCAAACTCAATATCCACGGGCCTTCCATAAGCGGCTTCGATTTTGGAGAGAACCTTCCTGGCAAGGGGAACAAAGTTGCTCTTGGCCAGAAAATTATCAAAGGTGAGGCAGAGCTCTTCCTCTTTGAGATTCTGAGTCTTAAATAAGGGAGAAGAGAGATGATCATCTTTTTGAATCGAGACCGCATAAAAAAGATCCGGATCGTCAATCTGGGAGCTCAGGGTCCTGAAATCAACGGTTTCCAAAATCCCCTTCTTCAGATTGAGGACATCCACCTGCCTCTGGGAATACTTTTTGATCTGGTCTCCTGTCACCTCCGGCCGGAGCTGGGGATGGCTCAAGGGAATCATCCTGGGATAATCCGAACCCACCCGGTCAACCGCCCGGGTCCCCAAACCTAAGACCAGCCTCACGAGCCCCTCCTCTTTCCTGATCTTGGGGTTCCAGGCGTGGACATTCTGAGAAAACATCACCCCACCCGCAAAAGGAAGAAAGTAGTCTCCGAATTGCCTGCCCACCACCTCCTGAACCATCATGGCCATTCTTTCATCATAGTCCAGTAGTCCGTGATCCCTCCGGTAGAGAATGGGATCGGGTCCGAAGGTGCTGGCGAAGACCTTTTTAAGACTCATGATGAAATCGTTCAAGCGGGTCTCGATATCTCCCTGGTTCGTCAGAAAGATGGAGAGATATTTGCCTGAGAAGGCCAGGCCGAAGTTATCCTCGAGCATGCTCGAGGAGCGGATGATGATCGGG
>DYHU01000439.1 GCA_020724025.1 Syntrophorhabdus sp.
GGGGGGGGAAATCTTTATTCTCGATATGGGGACTCCCATTAAGATTGTGGATATGGCCCGGGATCTCATACGACGATCCGGGTTTAAGCCTGATGTGGACATTGAGATTAAATTTATTGGCCTCCGTCCGGGCGAGAAGCTTTACGAAGAATTAATCACAGAGGGGGAAGGAATTGTTCGGTCAGCTCATGAGAAGCTCTTTGTCCTGAAGGGAGGAAATAACAACGAACTGAACTGGCTCAACCAGAGGATTGGAGAGCTTGTTCAACTGGCCCTTGACCAGGATGGGCCTGGCATCAAATCAAAACTAAAAGAGATCGTCCCCGAATACCAACCCTTTGAAATGAATCATTGTTCACCACCTCAGCCCCAATAAAGTCTCCTTCCACCAGATTCCCCTCCACCGCTTCCAAATCACCCTGAAAAAAATTACACCTTCGCAATCTTTTACCTATCGCATCAGCCGAAGGCCCACGAAGGGATGCCTCAAGTATGGACTTGATAGTGCAGATTTGAAGCCGCAATCGAGAAGCCGACATGGCATATTTAAGGGATTCAGCTTGGGGGAAAGGCAGAAAAAATTATTGACATTTATTGTAAAATGTATTATTGATAACTTGCGCAATAAACAAGTTATCAATAATAGAATGTAAATGAACACAAAAGAAATAGAATTAGGTCCATTAGAAATTCAGTTTTTTGCCTATACTCAAATGAGGGGAAAGGTACTGGTGCGCACGGGAGAGCTCATCAATATCCTTGACATCAGCAAAAAACAGGAATGGGAGCTTCTAAGCAGAATGGCACGGACGGGATTGATTATCAGGTTAACACGTGGTGTTTACCTAGTCCCCCCCCGAGTACCTCCTGGAGGAAAATACGGGGCTGATGGATATCTCATTCTAGAGAAACTTATGGAGGTTTTGAAAGGTCGATACCAGGTCAGCGGGCCCAATGCTTTCAACTTTTATGGATTCAGTAATCAGGTTCCAAACCGGGTATACGTCTATAACAATCGCATTTATGGTGGACGTAGGATCGGCAACCTCGAATTTTCGTTCATTAAGACGGCAGACAAACGGTTAGGGGGGACCATTGTTTTCAAAACAGAAACCGGTTCTAAGGCGATTATGGCGGCCAAAACAAGGACCTTATTGGATGCAGTATATGATTGGTCACGATTTAATACAATTCCCAGGGCATACGAGTGGATTGCTGAGGGCGTTAAAAAGGATAAAGCCTTTGCTGAGGATTTAATCAGGATGGCGATTAAATACGGAAATCAAGGGACCAACCGGCGGTTAGGATATCTATTGGAGAATCTGGGTGTGGACCGAAAACTACTCGATAAGCTAAAGCGAAAACTCCGCTCATCGAAATCACTGTTCCCCTGGGTACCGGCTAGTCCAGTCACGGGGTCCGCAAATAAAGATTGGGGGCTTATTATTAATGCAAACCCAAAATTATTCTCCAACAACCATCCATAAGGATGAGGACTTTTTTAGAGAAGCCGTTTTCTACACAGCCAACATGACAGGGTTAAACTCTGAGTTGGTTGAAAAAGATTATTTCTGTTCCGCTCTCCTCTCTTTCCTTTACTCAGATGAGAGTTCGTTAGTATTCAAAGGGGGCACCTGTCTCAGCAAGGTCTATGGGGAATTCTACAGGCTCAGCGAGGATCTTGATTTTATGATCTCAACACCCTCTGGCTCCTCCCGTTCCCTCAGGAGGAAATCTATCGAACCTTTAAAGAAAATTGTTGGACGTGTTTCCGATGTTCTCCCGGTTTTCACTTTGGAAGAAAATCTAACGGGGCGTAATAATTCAACGCAGTATATTGCACAAGTTAAATATCGGTCTTCCATCAGGCCGGTACCGGCCACCATCAAAATTGAAATAGGGTTGCGTGAGGAACTTCTATCCTCGCCTCAAAAGGGTCGAGTAAAAACATTGCTTAATGATCCGTTTTCTCGTAAACCGGCTATCCAGGAGTTCAGCGTTTTATGCATGTCCGTAGAAGAGGCTTATGCTGAAAAGCTTCGGGCCGCGTTAACACGCATGGAGCTGGCAATCCGAGATTTTTACGATATCGATTATGCCGTCCAAGAACTGGGACTTGATTTAAGCAAGAAGGATTTCCTTGACTTGGCCATTAAGAAACTAACTGTTCCCGGGAATGATCCCGTGAACATCACCTTGGCTCGAAAGGAAATACTAAGAAGGCAACTTGAGACTGAGTTAAAACCCATTCTCCGCGAAAAGGATTTTCAACGATTCGACCTGGATCGGGCATTTGATCTTGTTGCCCAGATTGGATCCAGACTTCAATCTGAAATCGGGGTCA
>DYHU01000440.1 GCA_020724025.1 Syntrophorhabdus sp.
AGGAATGACAAACCTGTTGGATAGTCTATTGAGTGCTTTTTTTTAAAAGGCTAAATTGTTACAATTTTTTAAATTCTATTTTTTACCCGATACAACTCCTCAGCACTCGATAAAAGTTTCCTCCCATGTAGGCAGCAATTTCATCCTGAGAAAAGCCGACTTCTTCCATCGCCTTCACCAGATGGACTAAATCTCTCACATCTCTGTAATCTTCGATGAACCTGGAGAGGTGCCCTCCGCCATCCGTTCCTAATCCCACATGCTCCATCCCCAATTGTCTCTTCATCTCAAGAATTTCTTTGGCCCAGTCCAGAAAGGTCATCCGGCTGCTCGACTCTCTTCTGTAGGCAAACGGCCAGGTACAAACAACGCCTCCTGTCCTGGCCACCCATTCCATCTCCTTCCATGTCCGGAGGCGACCGCATCTCGATGGGTCTTCAAAAGAGCAGGGGTTTGTATGGGAATCGATCAGGGGTTTTTCGCTCATCTTAACAATCTGCTTCAAAGTGTCCATATGGGCATGGGCCACATCGATCACCATCCCCAGCTCCTGCATCTGCTCCACAATTTTCCGCCCGGCCGGAGTCAGGCCGCGGTTTCGGGGCCCTGGATCGAGGTCCCTCCACGCCCTCATCACATCTCCCAGTTCATTATTTCGATAGTGAATCAGGGTGATCATTCTGACTCCCAATTTATAAAATTCATTTACACGATCAACCTTTCCCTCCAGAGGGTCGCCCCCTTCGATAGACAGAATGGCTCCGGGAGGATGGTTCGGCCCTGAACGCTCCGGGATATCCGAAGCCTTTATCACCAATCTGGCATGGCCTGATTTGATGATCCCCTCGAGCCACCAGTCTAACTGGGCCTTCGTATTATTGAACTCGGTCTCCTGAAACCGGTCCCGGCCGAGAAACACCTGGTCCCCCACGGCGGCAAAAGAGCTTGCCGCCATGCCCAGGGATTTGATGCTCTTAAGCGTCGAACTTTTATCCAACCATGCCCTGGTCCGGCCAGGAGGAATGAACCGATCAGGATGGGCATGGGCATCCATGATCCGAATATTTTTTAAACCCGCTCCGGCCTTGAATGGCTCGGCAGAAATCTCCGGACGAGCGTTAAAATTTCCCAAAGCGAATGAAACGCTACACAGGCCTCCATAACGAAGAAATTCACGTCGATTCATCTCAAATCCTTTCTTCTATTTCATCGGAGATGGGGCTAACAGGCCTGCCAGGGCGCCGACAGCGGCAGAACCCAGTGCAATCAGTCCTTCGGGAATCGTTGCTGCCGTTTTGATACTTAAATAAAACCCTCCGACGATGGTCAAAAGCACTGAAGCGCCGAGGCAAACCACAACCAGACGATAAATCCACCGGTCCGATTGAAGAGGGGTCGCAAGCTTCTGAAGGTCTCCGAGGAATTTGATCTTCTGATCCGCAGGGAGTGAAGGATCATTGCTCACCCGTTGGGTGAGTTCTTGAAGCGTTTCCTTAAAGTTATTTGGCATTTTCTCCCTCCTTTTTGTAGAAAATAGAAGTCTAACGGTAAAGGTAACGAGGCCCGTATCGTTAATAAAAGGCTACGTTTATCGTCTCTTAATTCTTTCCACGTAACCGTTACCGAATTACGAAACGGGCTTCGTCACCATAACCGAAACCTAAGAACTTGATTAATTTCCGTTAGATCTAAACCGGATCACGATTTCCGGACGGCAAACCTCTGTTCCGGAACCGGATTGACGAACAGGCTTTTTATTGGCATCTAAGACCGACACATACCAGCGCCCCTCTTTCATGTTCCTCTTATAGCTCTGTGTCCGCCATGTGAAAAAGCCCCGCCTTTTGAATTCGTCTCTGATCGCATCGGCCTGTTCCATCCACCTCTCTTTCGTAATCCCGATATTGATCAAATCGATCACTCCGATCTCCGATGCCCAGGCATGATAGACGGGCATCTCTCCTTTGGACTCCAGCATGGTCAGAGCCCGTTCCCCTGCCTTCATTTCCATCCAGAGAAAGATCCCCTCTCCCTTTTTAATCTCTGCAATACCTGAAAATGGGTTTTGTGGCTCATGGCTTTGAACACTCCGGCAGAAGGCTTCTCTCTCCACCTCAAAGAGAGGTTGGGCGTGACCATGAGACGCCAGAATAAAAAAGAAAGCAGCCCAAATAAAGATTTTCAGTAACACTTTAGCACTTTGCAAAATCGCCCCCATGGGACACCGGTCAGGGAGGCTGGAGAAGATTTAGAGCGGAAACATCTTAAGTGTTAAGTGGTCGGATAGTCGTTAGTCAGATAGTCGGTTAGTCAAATGACTATAAGACTACAGGACTATGAGAC
>DYHU01000441.1 GCA_020724025.1 Syntrophorhabdus sp.
GAGAAGTGGATCGAATTTCAATCGACCAGGTCTTTTTGGGTTCCTGCACGAACGGCCGAATTGAGGATTTTCGAATTGCTGCTAAAATCCTCAAGAGTAAAAAAGTGGCAAAGGGAGTGAGGTTCATTCTTATTCCAGGGACAACGAGTGTCTTCCGGCAAATGATCCGGGAAGGATTGGTCTCGATTTTCATAGATTCCGGGGCTGTGATTGGCCCTCCCACTTGCGGGCCCTGTATCGGGAGTCATATGGGGGTGCTGGCCAGTGGAGAGAAAGTTCTATCCACTTCCAACCGGAACTTTGTGGGAAGGATGGGCGATCCAACAAGCGAAATCTATCTTAGCGGTCCGGCAGTCGCCGCTGCCTCGGCCCTCTTAGGAAGAATAGGAGATCCCAGAGAGGTGGTGTAATGGAAGGAAAGATCCGGGGTCAAGCCATCACCTATGGGGATCATATCAATACCGATGTGATCATCCCTGCCCGATATTGCACCCGTTTTGACATGGAATATCTCGGCCAGCATTGCATGGAAGATCTGGACCGCGATTTTCTTAAGAAACGAAGACCAGGGGACATTCTCGTTGTGGGTAGCAACTTCGGATGCGGGAGTTCACGGGAGAGCGCTCCCTTAGCGATTAAAGGAGCAGGAATATCCTGTATCGTAGCAAAATCGTTTGCCCGGATCTTCTACCGGAATGCCATTAATATTGGCCTGCCAATCTTTGAATGTAAGGATTTAGTGGAGATCACCCGAGAGGGAGATCTCTTAGAAATCAACCCAGAAACAGGCCTAGTTTCTAACCTTACCCGGTCCAAATCCTTTGACTCAGTTCCATATCCAGAGGTCATCAGAGAAATCATTGCCTCCGGAGGGATGATTCATTTTGTTCAAAAGAGACTGAGAAAGAAATTTTAAATGAACTCCAAACATTCTTATGTCATAATGCCCTGTTTCCCATCTCCTGAGAGATCATCTCTTTAAGCTTCGATAAGGCCTCCTCCTTCTTCACCAGAGAAACCTCTCCGGTCCTTCTCCTCTTGATCTCGACCAGACCCTTCTTCAAATTCTTCTCTCCCAGCGTCAATCTCAGTGGGATTCCGATGAGGTCAGCATCTTTGAACTTCACTCCAGGGGTTTCTTCCCGGTCGTCAAAGAGGACTTCAACGCCTTCATTTAGAAGAGCCTGATAGATTTCTTCAGCCGTCTCCCTGATTAGATCGACCTTCATATTCACAGGCAGGATCAAGACCTGAAAGGGAGCAATGGGCATGGGGAAGATGATTCCATTCTCATCATAATACTGCTCGATTGCGGCCGCCACTGTCCTTCCCACACCGATGCCGTAACATCCCATGACGATCTCTTTCTCCATCCCTTTATCATCCAGATAGGTGGCGCCCAATACCCTGCTGTACTTTGTGCCGAGTTTGAAGGTGTGGCCCACCTCAATGCCCTTATCCAGCCTTGTCTCTTCTCCACAGCGAGGGCAAAGGTCACCTGGGGCAAATTTTCGTATATCCACAAACCGGGAGACCTCAAAATCTCTGCCCGTATTGATATGGAGGAGATGATGGTCCTTTTCATTGGCGCCGGTCACGAAGTTGGACATACTCTGAATGTCGAGATCGGCGAAGATGGGAATGGAGAGACCTATGGGGCCGGCAAACCCTTTCGGAGAACGAGAGACTCTCTCCACTGTCTCGTCATCGGCCAACTGGAGATCATCCGTTCCAAGAATGGTCTTCAACTTCTTCTCGCTGATCTCATGATCCCCCCGGACCAGGGCGGCCACCGGACCCTTATCCGAAACAAAGATGAGGGTTTTGACCAGATCCCGGGCTGCAACATTGAGAAATTGGGTGACCTCCTCCACGGTTCGCTGGCCGGGGGTCAACACCTTCTGGATGGGTTTGAAGTTTTTTGGATCGGGAAGGGAACCTCCTGTCTCCGATCTTCTAAAGTCCGCCCTTTCAATGTTTGCCGCATAAGAACAGCGGGTGCAGCTTACAATCGTCTCTTCGCCGGTTTCGGCCAGGACCATAAATTCATGAGAGTAGGTCCCACCGATGAGGCCGGATTCGGCTTCCACCACTCTGAATTTCAGACCGCACCTCGTAAAAATTCGTTGATAGGCATCGACCATGTTACGGTAACTTACCTCTTCGCCCTTCTCATCCACATCAAAACTGTAGGCATCTTTCATGATGAATTCACGGGCACGCATCACCCCGAATCGGGGCCGGATCTCATCCCTGAACTTGGTCTGAATCTGATAGAGGTTGATAGGCATCTGGCGGTAGGACCGGATCTCCCTGCGTGCGATATCCGTGATCACCTCCT
>DYHU01000084.1 GCA_020724025.1 Syntrophorhabdus sp.
AAATCCCTGATAAAAGGTTTTAACGGAACTGTTCTGCCATCCACCTTAAGGGTGATCCCCTCTTCTCTCTTCGATTTGAGGAACCTTTTTTCGAGAAAGTCAGCCACCCCTTTGACATCATCGAGAAAGAAGCAGGAGACCCCAACATCGAACTCTTTATCCGATACGATGGCGATGAGGTTATCCTCTTTGGTGCAGAGGAGTTCTTGATGTTTGTCTTTTCGGAAGATTTCGATTTTGGGCTGGACATCCTTCTTATATCCCTCCGAGAGGATGAGGTCCACATCCTGGATCAATTTCTCCCGTAGTTCGCCAAGAGTGAGGTCCTTTTCAACATCCCGGATCAGTGCGACTTTAGCAGGAGAGGAAATGACGACCGTATGGGCGCCTGCCTGCTTGTGTCGCCAGCTATCCTTTCCCTCCCGGTCCACTTCAAATCCATGAACATCGTGCTTCACTGTGGCGATGCGATACCCTCGACGCACCAGCTCAGGCACGAGTTTCTCGATAAACGTGGTCTTCCCGCTATCCGATTTGCCAACAATAGAGATGATAGGAATCACGTTAAGCTCCTTCGGAATATTGGAATAATGGGGAAGGTTGAGAAGACTCTTTTTGGACCCAACATTCCATCATTCCATAATTCCATTCTTCCCTAATCAAAAGTTTCTATCCAACATCTGAACCTTGACCTTCTCCCCTGCCCTAACCTTTTCACAATCTTCGGGGATGACGATCAATCCATTTGCCCTGACCATCGATCTCAATATTCCTGAGCCCTGGGGTCCTGTGGTCGCGACGCAGTAGCCATCCTTTTGAAATGAGACCATGGCCCGGACAAAATGCCTTTCCCCCGGCTCTTTTCGGATATCTTCATTTAAAATGGCCTCAATCACAGGCCTAAAGATCTGTCGATGGCCCATCATCTTCAAGAGCGATGGCCTTACAAATTGCTCAAAGGTGATCATCGAGGAAACAGGATTTCCAGGAAGGCTGAAGGCTGGTTTGCCATCGCACATCCAGAAAGCCACGGGTTTCCCTGGCTTCATGGCCACCCTCCAGAATATCATCTCCACGCCCAGTTCCTTCAAAACATCTCTCACCAGGTCATAATCCCCTACGGACACTCCTGCGGATGAGATGAAGACATCAGCCCTCAGCCCCTGGAGAAGTTTTTCTCTAATCTCTTCCTTTCTGTCTTTTGCAATGCCAAGTTGAATTGGGATCGCTCCGCACTCCCTGACCTGGGCGGCCAATGTATAGGAATTGCTGGAGACAATCTTCACCCCATCCAGGCTCTCACCCACATCCACCAGTTCCTCGCCGGTGCAGAGGATCGCCACTGATGGCCTTTGATAAACCGGGACGAATGACCTTCCCATGGAGGCAATCATCCCGATTTCCGGCGGACGGACGATATCCCCGGCAGAAATAACGAGGTCTCCTCTCTTTACATCCTCCCCTGCCCTTCGGATATATCCGCCGGGGGAACCCGTCTTCAGGATGAAGACAAAGCCGTTTCCTTTCTCCGTCTCCTCAACAGGAACAACCGCATCCGCGCCTTTGGGAATAGGGGCGCCGGTCATAATTCTTATGGCCTGACCTTTTTGAACTGTTTTTTCCGAAATGAACCCTGCACGAAGATCTTCAATCACTTCTAATCGGACAGGATTCTTTTCAGAAGCATCCTGAATATCTCCATGCCTGACCGCATAACCGTCCATCCCCGAATTATCATAAGGAGGAAGATCACGAGGGGCAATCATATCCTCCGCAATTGCCCGGCCCAGTCCATCCAAAATGGATACCTTTTCAAATCCCAGAGGTTTGGTGTGTGAAAGGATTTTATCTAAGGCTTCATCAACCGTAATCATAACCTTCTTTCCATTGCCTAAAATTATGTTTTAATATAACATAAAATAAATTCTGATCAAACGATATCTATTGACAATCAATATTTCGAAAGGAGTCTCAAGATGGCCCTCATCACACCTGAACAGTATGAACAGAGTTTAAAGAAAAGAAAACCTAAAATCTTTATGAATGGAAAGAAGGTCGAGGATTATCTCAACAATCTAAATATTCGGACAGTAATCGAGGCTAACAAGGCGAGTTATCGCTGGGCGCTTGATCTGGCGTCCCAGGAAATCATGACAACTATTTCTCCTCTGACAAATGACCGGGTCAACCGATATGTCTATGTCTGCCGGAGCAGAGAGGATCTGGTGACTAAGGCGATTGCCGGAACCTTTGCCTCGGAACGGTTGGGAACCTGTATCTACCGGTGTCCGGGACTCGATACATTCCATGCCCTTGCCAGCACAACCTGGGAGATGGATAAAACCCTCCGGACAGAATATCATCAGCGATTTAATAAATATCTCAAGTGGATTCAGGAGAATGACCTTGCTGTCTCAGGCGCCTTGACTGAACCAAGAGGAGACCGTAAAAAGCGCGCTATTGACTGGCCGGATCCCTTTCTCTCCCTTAAGGTTGTGGAGAAGAAACCTGATGGAATCGTTGTCCGGGGAGCAAAGATCAATATCAGTGGAGCATTTGTCAGTCACGAACTGGTTGTCCTTCCCCAATCCGCAAAGAAAAAGGATGAAGGGGACTACGCTCTTGCCTTTGCCATTCCTTCTGATACAGAGGGTCTCACCTATATCTGCCAGTATTCCCCTTATTCGGCAGAAAGAGAGATGGCTGACGATATCTTTGAACTGGGAAATCCCCTGTATGGGCAGAGAGAGACCGCCATGGTCGTCTTTGACAATGTCTTTATCCCATGGGAAAGGGTCTTCCATTGTGGCGAGACGGAATACTCCACAAAATTTGTTGAGCGCTTTGCCAAGACCCATCGGATGACTTGCGGGGGAACATGTAAAGTCGGCTTTATGAACCTCATCATCGGCGCCTGCAAACTTCTCCAGGAATATAAAGGATTGGAAAAGGCCCAGCACATCAACGATGAGTTAACAGAGATGGTCGTTCTCAGGGAGACTGGAAGGGCGTGCGGTTTGGCTTCGGCCAATCTCGGAAAAGAAGAACCTGAAGGGTCAGGGGTATTTCTTCCCGACGAACTGATGGGAAATGTTGCCAAGCTCAATATCTGCGATGCCTTCTGGCGTGTGATGGCTCTGGCAGGTGATATTGGCGGAGGGCTCATTGTCACCCTACCCTCTCTGAAGGAGCTCAAGAATCCCGAAACGAAAAAATATGTCGAAGAGTTTCTGGGCTTTGGTTCTGATGTTCCAACGGAATATATCATGAAGGTGACGAAACTTCTTCAAAACTGGACTGCCGGCCAGCACGGAGTCGGAACCTGGCACGGAGCAGGACCTGTGATGGCCCAGAAGATCATGATTCAGAGGATGACGGATTATCAACATGAAAAGAATCTGGTAAAAGAGGCCCTTGGCATTCTGGATAAGAAATAATTCAAGGCTAATGCCTTGAGTTACAATGATATATTGAGTAACTCAACCCTTTTGGGTTGATTATTAAGAAGATGGGGAAGAATGAGGGAATTATGAAGATAACCATTCTTTGCGAAAACACTGTGGGTAAGTTGATCGGTTCCGGAGAGCATGGTTTTTCGGCCTTTATTGAAACGAATCAGGGAAACTACCTCTTCGACACCGGCAGCGGCCATTCGGTTATTGCAAATTCTCTTGTCCTCAATAAGGACTTAAGAAATATTAAGGAAATCTTTTTGAGCCACGGGCACTATGACCATACAGGCGGACTTCCTGAAGTTCTCAAACTGAGAGGGAAAGTGGATGTCTATGCCCATCCCAACATCTTTCTGGATCGGATTGCTGTCTTCAAAGAAGATGAGAAAGAAACGAAACGGTTTGTGGGAATTCCCTACAAGAAGAGATACTTAGAAGCCCTCGGTGCCAATTTTATCCTGAATAACATTTTTTTAGAGGTGGATAAGGGTATGTTTTTAACTGGTGAGGTGCCCAGAAAAACCTCCTTCGAGAAACCGGACCCAAGACTTTTCAGCGAGATTGATGGCAAAACCGCTCCGGATATCTTCCTCGATGATCAGTCTCTCGTTCTGGATACGGAAAAGGGATTCATTCTGATCCTCGGTTGTGCCCACTCCGGAATGATTAACATCATTCACCATGTGATTCATAAGACAGGGAAAGAAAAATTTTTTGCGATCATTGGAGGAACCCACTTAGACTTCTTAACGCCGGAACAGCTTGAAGAATCCATCAAGGCTCTCATGAAGATGGAGATCGAGAAGATTGGCGTTTCCCATTGCACAGGCATGAGATCTGCTTCACGACTCCACCAGGAATTCGGCGACCGATTCTTCTACGGATGCGTTGGAAGTGTTCTGGAGGTTTAGAAATGATAACGGGACATGCAGCTTTTTGAGGAGGCCAATAGGATGAAAATTTCCATCAAAACCCTATTGCCATTTTTCATCGGAACGGGCATCGGTCTGCTGGTCTTCTTTTTTGTAAGATGGTGGGGCTTACTCTTTAGGTTTATGGACAGGCGGATGGATTACCGTGGGGAGCCTCCTGGCTTCCAGCCAAAAAGGATTGAAACGCGATCTTGGAAGAAGAGTCTGCATCCTGGTCATCGGCCTCACGCTGATGGTCTTCCTGGGTGTGATAGAGCATGAAAACCTCCAGCTCGAAGAAAATATCTTTTACCTGGCATACTTCTTTGCCGGAGGAGCATTTACCCGTGTCCTCATCCATTATGCCGTGGCCAAAGTTTTTGGCCCCCTTATCTTTCGCAGGGGGTTTTGTGGATGGGCTTGCTGGACAGCAGGGGTTTTGGAATGGTTGCCGATCAAGAGGAACCAGCCAATCCCTAAAAAATGGACCTATCTTCGTTGGCCGGTCCTCCTTCTCTCCATATCTATTCCTCTTGTGCTCCTTTATACCGGTTACGATTACATGACTCTCCATATTGACAAGGCTTTTGGAAAATGGGGACAGTTCCGCTGGTTTCTGGTCAGCAATGTCCTCTATTTTGCCAGCGCCATCATTCTCGCTTACCTTTTCCAGAAAAGGAGGGCTTTCTGTTTGGTCTTCTGTCCGGTTTCTCTGATCATGAAGGTCCCCTCTTCGATTGGAATAATCAGAAAAAACCCCTCTGGTGAGAAATGCACTGAGTGCGGCGCCTGTAATAAGGCCTGTCCTATGGATGTTGATGTGATGGGCTATATCCATCAAGGGAGAAAGATCCATTCCACCGAGTGCATCCTCTGCCAACGCTGTAAGAATGTTTGTCCTGTCAGCGCCATTGCTTGATAAGGAAAAGGAGCAGGCATCTTTTTAATCACCCGTTTCCAATTTTTTAATAACCTCTGTGGCCTTTGGGAATGCCTGTATTTACCTTTGAAGGAAACATGGCGGATGAAAGGGAGTTTGATAAAGCCCGTACTGCCCGAATGATTGATCTCTTTGTGACGGAGACATTAGGACTGAAGAAAGTTGCATAAATGGAAAGGAGGCAAAAAATGATAGTTGCAGGAATAGATGTGGGTGGTAAAAATGTACACATTGTCATTAAGAAGGATGGTCAAATTCTTGAAAAGGGCACATCTCCTACAGGAATCAAGAAGGCAGAAGCAGTGGAGCAGCTCTATGACGTTGTCCTCAAAAAGGCTGGGTTGACCCGGAAGGATGTTGAGAGGGTGGTCGCCACGGGAAGCGCAGCAAAAAGGGTGGCCTTTGCCAGTGGTTTCGTCCCTGATGCAGCGGCCGATGCCAGAGGAGTCATTAAACTTTTTCCCACCGCAAGAACCGTTATCGATGTCGGTGCAGAAGAAGGTCGATCCATCAAAATCAGCCCCGAGGGAAAGGTATTAGACTTCGCCATCAATGAGAAATGCGCCGCTGGCACAGGAACCTTTGTCGAAGCCATGTCCAGGGCTCTTGAGGTGTCGGTGGATGAGATATCTAACCTCACCCTCGCCTCCACTCAGAACCTCTCGACCAATGCCCAGTGCGCGGTCTTCGGAGAATCGGAGGTCGTCTCCCTGATCCATCGGAAAACTTCAAAACCGGATATCGCCCGTGCGGTCATGAACGCCATAGCCGGAAGGGTTGCCTCTGTGGCGCGGATTGTTGGATTAGAAAAAGATATCGTGATGGTCGGAGGAATGGCGAAGAACTTAGGGTTTATCGACTCCCTGAAGAAGAACCTTGAAATGGACATCCTTGTCCCTCAGGACCCCGACTATATGGGTGCGCTTGGAGCAGCCGAAGCGGCCTTGACAGGGGTCATGACCGAGGAAGTTAAAGGCAGGGTGGTCGAAAAAGAAACCATTTCTGAAGGAAAAAGCTAATCAGGGATCATCGATCCTCAACTTAAGATCAAGGAGGAAGGATAAGATGGCTGAAGCACCGAAAACACAAGAATTCTGGAGATGGCCTGAAACCAATTGGGTCAATCCGGATATTGATTGGAAAAAAGGTAAAGTGATTACGGCAGGAGTGGACGTCGGATCCGTCAGCACTCAGGCCGTCATCATGGTCGACGGCGAATATTTTGCCTATGGAAATACGCGAACAGGCTCCGATAGTCCAAACAGCGCCATCAAGGGAATGGGCTATGCTATGGAAAAAACCGATATGAAAATCGAGAATATCGATTATTGCATCGGGACCGGCTACGGCAGGGTGAATGTGCCCATGGCTCAGCAATCCATTACCGAGATCTCCTGTCATGCCCGTGGGGCCAACTTCATGTACGGACCTGATGTAAGGACGGTCATGGACATGGGCGGACAGGACTGCAAGGCGATCAATGTTGATGATAGAGGCAAGGTTCTCAATTTTATGATGAACGACAAATGCGCTGCTGGCACGGGACGAGGCATGGAAGTCTTTGCTGATCTCATCCGGGTGCCGGTCTGGGATATTGGACCCCGCTCCTTCCAGATTCCGAAGGAACCTCCCATGATCAGCAGCACGTGTGTCGTCTTCGCCAAGAGTGAAGTGGTGGGGCTTCTGGAGCAGAGTGTCCCTGAAAATGAGATCATGGCCGCTTACTGCTCTGCGATGGCGCATCGGGTTATGGAGCTCCTCAATCGTCTGGGGGTGAAAGAAAAGTTCGTCATCACCGGCGGAATTGCCAAGAATGAAGGTGTGGTGAAGAGGCTGGAGAAGGAGCTTGGGGTTAAGACTGCAGAGCGTGTCTGGTATAAGAAGGAATATATTGAACGGGGATACCCCTTTGATACTCAGCTTGCCGGCGCCATTGGGGCAGCCCTCTTCGGAAATGCCCTGCTGAAGATGGGAAAGGCGAAGAGCGCTCGGAAAGCCTAAAAAAGTTCGAGGTTCAAGGCATGAGGTTTGAGGTAAAAGTTCTTTTAGCCTCCATCCTCTAACCTCAATCCTCCAACATGGAAAAGACATGATCGCCAATTACGGTTTTAAGGATGGGTCAGGCGACTGGTATGTCACTATCGACACCGATAACTGTAACGGTTGCGGAAAGTGCGTGGAGGTCTGCCCGGAAAAGGTTCTGGAAGTCGGCCCGGATGAGTTTGACATCTTCCGTGAGGAACCCGTAGCATTTGTGAAACACGATGAGCGGAAAAAGGTGAGGTATTCCTGCGCTCCCTGCAAGCCCGGATTTGGGGAAAAACCGGCGCCCTGTGCCGGCGCTTGTGAATTCGGGGCCATCTCCCATTCCGAAGGCTGGAAGGTGCTCTACGGGCGGTAATAAGAAAAAGGGGCCGACTTAGCTGGAACCTCGCGATTTAAATACCCGCCCAATGCCCGGATCATCCGGGTCATGTGCAGTGGCTCAATCGATCCTTTCTATGTCCTGAAGGCGCTCCTCGACGGTTTGGACGGCGTCCTCATCGGAGGTTGCCATTTAGGAGATTGCCATTATCAAAATGGGAATTACAAGGCGATGCGCCGTATTGAAGTGCTCAAGTCCATCCTGCGACAGGTGGGGATGGATGAGGACCGGGTCTGGATGCGATGGATCAGTGCAAGCGAAGGGAATCTCTTCCGGGATACCATCCACCAGATGGTGAATGAGTTAAAGGCGAAGGGACCCAATGCCATGAAAAAGCCCTGGGAGATGTGGCAGAACACCATGGGCGTGTGGAAACCCTCTGCATTAAAGAATCAATATAAAATGAGCAACACAAAATGATCAATCACCCATACTCAAATAAGATGGTCTCGTAAAAAGTCCGAAAATTCAATTTTTTGTCATTCCTGCCCCGTAATAAAGTACGGGATAAACTCCAGCAGGAATCCAGTATTTTCGTGTAGTTAGAATTCTCTGGATTCCCGTTTCCCGCCTTTGCGGGGACAAGTTTACCCCTGCGAAAGCAGGGGGGAATGACGACTTTTTACGAGTTCATCAAATAACAACCCGATTTAAAGTATCTCCATTGAAATTTTCTATTGCTCATTGATAATTTTCCGATTTATAATGTTTTTTTAACGGGGTGAACATGAAGGTAACGACGATTCAAAAAACCGATGGGAACCTCTTGGGAGCAGCGAGGAGGTTTTTAGGGATGCTTTTGAAAGAAGGTCTGTTTCTTCCGCACCGAAACCTTCGAACCCGAATCCGAACGCTATTTCCGCTGGGGTGAGAAGGAGGGGGCTTTGCGAATGCCCACAGAGATCCTCCTCTACCATCTCACCCGGTTGAACCACATGGGAGCCTCCTGTATAGATTGCGGGATGTGCGAGAGCGGCTTCCCACGGGGAATTTCCTTAACGACCCTCTTTGAGGCCGTCGGTGATGGCGTGAAAAAAGCGCTCAATTATGTTCCCGGTAAAAGCTTAGAGGATGAAATTCCTACCGTTACCTTCAAAGAAAAGGAGTCTTAAGCCTCATGGCTGGTGTAAACCCATTTCTTGAAGCAACTCAGGAGATCATCGGCGCAGGGGGCGAAGCCCTCAAATCCTGTTACCAGTGCGGTCTCTGCACGGGGACATGCCCCTGGAATCTGGTGAGGAGCTTCCTCGTGAGAAAGTTGATTCATCAGGCCCAGATTGGCCTGCTCGTTGAGGTTGGCGACGAAGAGCTCTGGCTCTGTGCGACCTGCGGCGCCTGTGTCGAACGATGTCCTCGAGGGGTGGAGATCATTGACATCTTCAGGGCTGTCCGCCGCCTCGGCGCCCAATATGGGGTGATGCCCAAGTCCCTCAAGACGGTTATGACCGATCTGAAGAATCAGGGAAACCCCTGGAGCGAACCTCGTGAGAAAAGGACGGATTGGGCCAAGGATCTCGGGTTGAAGACCTTCACCCCTGATACCGAATTTCTCTATATCCCCTGCTGCACGCCCGCTTATGACAAGAAGGTCAGAAGAATGGCATTGGCGACTGTTGAGATTCTAAAGAAGGCCGGGGTTGACTTTGGTATTCTGGGGGCTGAGGAAAATTGCTGCGGGGAGAGTGCGCGCAAGGTTGGAAAAGAGGATCTCTTTCAAAACCTGGCGCAGACCAATATCAAAACATTCAAGGGTCATGGTGTCAAAAAGATTCTCGTCTCTTCTCCCCATTGCTATCACACTTTCAAGAATGAATATCATGAATTCGGGGGGGATTTCGAGGTCATTCACATTACCCAGTTCATCGCTCAATTAATGGAAGCCGGCAAGATCAAACCCATTCAATCTTTTCCAAAGAAAGTCGCTTATCATGATCCCTGTTACCTCGGACGTCACAATAAGATATACGAGGAGCCAAGAAAGGTATTGAAGAACATCCCCGGGCTGGAACTCATAGAGCTTCCGGACTCTCGGGAAGGAAGCCTCTGTTGTGGAGGCGGTGGCGGGAGAATCTGGATGGAGACGAAGAAAGAGGAGAGGTTCTCCGACCTCCGAATCCATCAGGCCCTGGAGGTCGGTGCGGAGGTGCTGGCCATCTGCTGCCCCTATTGCATGCTCAACTTTGATGATAGTCTTCTCACGATGGGCAAAGAGGGATCCCTTAAAATCATAGATGTTACAGAAATCGTGAGAGAAGTCGTCTAAAGGAATGGAAATGAAGAAGAGGATCGGGGTTTATATCTGTCATTGCGGATTTAACATTGCCGCAACCGTTAATCCAACAGAGGTTACCCAATACGCCCAGGGGCTTAGGGATGTTGTGATCGCCCGGGATTATCTCTTCATGTGCTCCCAGCCTGGCCAGGAGCAAATTCGGAAGGATATCAAGGAGTGTCAACTGAACCGGGTCGTCGTAGCCTCCTGCTCCCCTTTGATGCACGAGTATACTTTCCGTCGCACCTGCCGTGAGGCCGGCCTAAATCCTTATCTTTTTGAAATGGCCAATATCCGGGAACATTGTAGTTGGGTTCATCATGAGGGGGCTACAGAGAAAGCGAAAGATCTGGTTCGGGCAGCGGTGATGAGGGTCTACCATCATGAACCGCTCGAGACCAAGGAGGTTCCCGTTAATAAAAACACCCTCATTGTAGGCGGAGGGATTGCCGGAATTCAGTCGGCCTTAGATATCGCTAACGCCGGTTATCACGTTTATCTGGTGGAACGAGAACCCTCGATCGGCGGGCATATGATTCAGCTCGACAAGACATTCCCCACCCTTGATTGCTCAGCCTGCATCATGACCCCGAAGATGAGTGATGCGGGTTCCCATCCCAATATCGAGCTCCTCACCTACAGCGAAGTCGAAGAAATTTCCGGGTATATCGGCAACTTCAAAGCAAAGATCAGGAAAAAGGCGACTTATGTCGATCCGAGTAAGTGTAACGGATGCGGTTTATGCTTCCCTGGATGCCCGGTCTTTATGAAGAATCAGTTTGACATGAACCTGGCCGAGCGCAAGGCCATCTACAAACCTTTTCCACAGGCAGTTCCGAATAAGGCCGTGATCGATAAACGCGAGGAGCGACCTTGCAAAACAGCCTGCATCGACACCTGCCCCATCCACATGAATGTCCCCGGCTATATCAAGCTGATCGCTGAAGAAAAGTTCGATGAAGCTTATCAGTTAATCAGAGACACCAATCCCCTGCCCTTCGTTTGCGGGACGGTCTGTTATGCCCTTTGTGAAAGTGCATGCAATAGGGGAGAGCTCGACGAACCCATCGCCATTCGCCACCTTAAGCGGTTTGCCGCAGACCAGGTGAAAATCGATGAGCTTGCGATTCCGCAGGTCACGAAGACTGGCAAGAAAGTGGCCATCATCGGCGCGGGACCTGCGGGGTTAGCAGCCGGACATGACCTCGCATTAAAAGGCCATGAGGTGACTCTATTCGAAGCCCTGCCGGAAGCGGGCGGAATGCTACGTTATGCTATTCCGGAATACCGTCTTCCGAGAGAACCCCTCCGAAAGGAGATCAACTATATCCGGAGACTTGGAGTGGAGATCCGGACAGGGGTCAAGGTTGGAAAGGACATTTCCCTGGCAGAAATCAGGCAAACCTATCCAGCGGTCTTCATTGCCATCGGCGCCCAAAGGGGGCTGGGCTTAGAGATAAAAGGCATTGAGAGAAAAGATATTCTCGGCGAAACGGACGGCCTCGAGTTTCTCCGGTCAGCCAACCTTGGAAAGAAGGTCAACGTCGGGAAAAAGGTGGCTGTCATTGGGGGAGGAAACACGGCCATCGATTGTGCTCGAACGGCCAAACGGTTGGGTGCAGAGGAAGTAAGGGTGATCTACCGCCGCTCTCGCGCTGAGATGCCAGCCTCTCAAGAAGAGGTGACCGCTGCGGAAGAGGAAGGGATCAAAATTGATTTTCTGACCGCACCGGTCCGCATTCTATTTGAAAATGATTTACTTTCCGGAGTGGAGTGCGTCCGAATGGAACTCGGTGAACCCGATGCGAGCGGCAGGCCTCGCCCCATTCCGATTGCGGGTTCTGAATTCACCCTTCCCTTCGACACGATCCTCGCCGCCCTTGGCCAGACAGTCGAATCAAATTTCTTAGAGGAATTCGGCGTGACCCTGAGCAAAACAGGGACGATCGCTATCGACCCTGCCACCAGTGCAACCAATGTCGAAGGACTGTTTGCTGGCGGAGACGTTGTGACTGGTCCTGCCTACGTGATCGACGCAATTGCAGCGGGCAAGAAGGTGGCCCGAGTCATCGACAAGTACCTCAGTGGCGAATCCTTCTTCGAGATCAGGGAGGAAGAGAGAAAAGCGGAGAAGTTTTCCGATGAGGAGAAGGAAACCCTGAAAAAACGTTTCTCCCCTCGGAACCGCGTGGAAATGAGGGAAGCCCCTGTTTCTGAACGTCTCAAGGATTTCCGCGAAGTCGTTTTGGGTTACAACAGACAAGAGGCCCTCGGAGAGGCCGAACGTTGTCTTGCCGGGCAGATCGAGGGTTGCATTCAATGCCGAGAATGCGAAAAACGGTGTGAGCCAAAGGCGATTCAATACGATATGCAGGATCAGACGATAGAGGTCGATGTAGGCAATATCATCCTGACGACAGGCTACCAACAGTTCGACCCCTCCGTCATTCCTGAGTATGGATATGGCAAGTATGACAACGTCATCACCGGATTGGAATTCGAGCGGTTCTCCAATGCATCAGGGCCCACCAGTGGAGAGATCCGGCTCAAGAATGGTGAAAAACCTCAAAGCGTCGCAATCATCCATTGTGTCGGCAGCCGGGATAAGAACTTCCACCCTTACTGTTCCAGGGTTTGCTGCATGTTTGGACTCAAATTCGCTCACCTGATCCGGGATAAGGTTCAAGCGGAAGTCTACCAGATGTATATTGATATGCGCTGTTTTGGAGAGGGCTATGAGGAATTCTATGATCGGGTCGGGACAGAGGATGGGGTAAAGTTCATTCGTGGCAAGGTGGCGCAGGTGACCGATCGAGCATTAAACGATGAAGAGAAGGGAAAACTGATTGTCTCCGTGGAGGATACACTGGTTGGCGGCATGATACGTGTGCCCGTCGATATGGTCGTCCTCTTGGCCGCTCTTGAGCCACAGGCAGATACTGAGAAGGTCGCTCGGCTTTTCTCCATCAGTCGAAGGGCGGACGGTTTTTTCCTGGAAAGACATGTCAAACTCGACCCCGTAAAGACGATGAGCGATGGAATCTTCATCGCCGGATGTAGCGAATCCCCGAAAGATATACCCGACACCATTGCCCAGGCTAAGGCTGCAGCTTCCGAAGTGCTGAGCCTCCTGGCCAAAGGCAAGGTCGAGATTGAACCGATTGTCGCTACCGTGGATGAAGAGATCTGCGCAGGCTGTGGCCTTTGCGAGAAAACATGCGCCTATGGAGCGCCCTCCGTTGATTCTTATGAAGGCGTGAGCAAAGTCAATCAAGCCCTTTGCAAAGGGTGCGGGGCCTGCGCCAGCATCTGCCCGTCAGGAGCAATGTCACTTTGCCATTTTACACATTGTCAAGTCATGAACGAACTGGAGGCTTTT
>DYHU01000442.1 GCA_020724025.1 Syntrophorhabdus sp.
GAGAAGGCCATTCAGTATAACATTCTCAAACGGGAAGCCGATACCAACAAGGAACTTTACCGGGGACTCCTTCAAAGGATGAAGGAAGCAGGGGTCTCGGCCGGGATCATGGCCAGCAACATCCAGGTGGTGGATAAGGCCGAATTCCCTACCAGGCCCTACAGGCCCAATAAAGGGCTCAACCTTCTGTTGGCTTCGGTGGTCGGTCTCTTCCTCGCTGTGGGATTGGCTTTCTTCTTCGAATATCTCGATAACACCGTAAAAACTTCTGAAGATGTCGAACAGTTGATTCGGTTACCCTCTTTTGGGATGGTCCCGGAGCTTTCTTTTGAGAGAAAGAGACGGTTGGAAAAGGGGGCCTATTATCCCGTTGAATTGGTCACTCATGGCCATCCCAAATCCATGCTCTCCGAAGCCTACCGAAATGTTCGGACCTCCCTCCTCCTCTCCTTCTCCGAAAAGCCTCCGAAAAGGATCGTTGTCACCAGCCCCAATCCGGCGGAGGGAAAGACAACGACCGTCATCAATACGGCCATTGCCCTTTCCCAGACCGGCGCACAGGTGATCGTCATTGATGCCGATATGAGGAAACCGAGGGTTCACAAGATTTTTAACGGAGAGGATGGCATGGGGCTGTCGAATTTCCTCTCCGGCCATACCGATCTGGAAATGATCATCCGGAAGACCGAAGTCCCCAACCTCTTCTACATTGCCTCAGGTCCCATCCCTCCCAACCCCTCCGAACTCATTGGCTCCACCCTTTTCAGGACGATGATGGAATCTCTCGGGGAAAAATATGATCACCTCATCTTCGATACACCACCTGTGCTCGGATTTGCCGACTCCCTCATCCTCTCTGCCTCTGTGGATGGGATCATCCTGGTCGTGTTGGGCGGAAAGACTCCAAGGGAGACCCTTCAACATGCCAAGGAAGTTCTCTGTCAGATCAATGCCAAGATTCTCGGTGTCGTGATCAACCGGGTCAATATCAATAAAAGCGACTACGGCTATTACTACTATCGCTATCATTACTACTACGGGGAAAAGAAGAAGGAGGAGCTTCCCTATACCTCTCCATCGGAAGAGACCACAGATTCTACATAAGAGGTGATCACTTATGAAACGCCTTTTGGGGAACCTTCTCATTGTGATTGCCTCTCTGCTGATCGCTTACCAGATCCTTGCCATCTGGAGAAGCCTCACCCTTTCCCAAATCCATCCATCCAGAGAAAGGTTGAGTCAAGCCATCCGGATCGATCCGTCCAATCCCACCCCTTATTACCGGCTGGGTCTCTTTTACCAGTGGGATCTTCAAAATATAGACTTGAAAGAGTCCATCCAGTGGTTTGGCAAGGCCATTGAGCGCCATCCCCTCGAACAGCAATACTGGATCCACCTCGCCAAAGCCCTCCACCGGGCAGGAGACAAAATTGCGTCCGAAAAGGTCCTCGAGAACGCCATCCGGGTCTTTCCCGCCGGTTATCAGGGGAGGTGGGTCACGGGAAACCTGCTCCTTCAGTGGGGGGACTTTGAAAAGGCCTTTCCCCATTTCATCTACCTTCTCTCTCACTATCCCAATCAAAGTCACCTCGTCTACGAGGTGCTTCTGAGGGCGATCAACGACACAGACCTCATCCTTGAGGGGATCGTTCCCAAGGACCCCTTTTCATTCAGGCAGTTTCTCTCCTTCCTGTATGAAACGGGTGACAGCGGGTCTGCGAAAAAGGCATGGAACACCCGGACTTCATACGGCCTTAAAGAGAACCGAGAGGATGCCCTCCGTCATATCGAATTTCTCATCGCCAGGGGAGAATTCAAGGAGGCCTCCCGGGTATGGAAGGAAAGACTTCAAAGAGAAGGACTTCCCATTCCTCCGGATGGAAGTCTGATTACGAACGGTGGATTTGAAAAAGAGAAAATCCTGGGTGGCGGATTCGATTGGAGGATCAAAACTCTCTCCGGCGCTGAGGTCTCCTTTGATCATACGGTTGCCTTCGAAGGCAAGAGTTCACTCAAGATTGTTTTCGATGGAAAGGAGAATGTCGATTTTCATCATGTCTCTCAATTTGTGGCCCTGAGACCCGATACCGAATATGTGCTCAAAGCTTATATGAAGACGAAGGGTGTGACAACCAAAAGCGGTCTTAAGATAGAGATATCAGGAGTCGGTCCAGCCTTTCACAAAGCATCCGAGTCCTTGATCGGAGATCATGAGTGGCAGGAAATGTCGGTTGCCTTTCGAACGCCGGCCCAATCACAGGGCGGTTTGGTGAGGATACGGAGAGAAAGGACCGACAAATTTGACCGCTTCATCTCCGGAACGGTCTGGGTCGAC
>DYHU01000443.1 GCA_020724025.1 Syntrophorhabdus sp.
GTAATGCGTCACTGAAGCGTGGGGATCCCCCGTTTTGAAAAAGCAAAAAAGTACTTGCGTTCCATTCTTTCATATGTTAAACAAAAGGCATGGAAGAATGGATCAGATACCGTGGCAAGAATTATACCCTTAGAGAGATCAATGAAATTAGAGAAATTCTTATAGCCTATCGAGACCGAAGCCGAAGGTTCATTTCTGAAGAGATATGCCGACGCTGGGGATGGAGGCAACCGAACGGCGTTCTCAAGGATATGATCTGCCGAGGCCTACTCTTGCAGTTAGAGGCTCGAGGTTTCATCGAGCTCCCTCCTCGTAAAAAGAATCCTCTTAATCCGCTCTCAAGACATCAAAGGCCTGAGATCGTTGAGGTCGATCAGACGCCTCGTGTCGGGAAGTTATCTGATCTCAGACCCATCGAGTTGGTTGTAGTGAGACGAACCCCTTTGGAAAGGCTCTATAGGAGTTTGATCGAAGGGCACCACTATTTGGGATACCGTCGTCCCGTGGGGGAGCATTTGGAATACCTTGCGATGTCTCAGGGGCAGCCGGTGGCCTGTTTAGGGTGGAGTTCGGCTCCTCGGCATATTGGGTGTCGGGATCGTTATGTGGGATGGGATCAAGAGCAGCGGAAGAAGAATCTTTGTCGCATCGTCATCAATACGAGATTTCTCATCCTTCCATGGGTTCGTGTTCCCCATTTAGCCTCCCATCTTTTGGGGCTCAGTGCCAGAAGGATCTCTCAGGATTGGGAGAAGATGTATCATCATGAGGTCTTTTGGTTGGAAACATTCGTGGACCCGGAGCGAGGTTTTGAGGGGACCTGTTATAAAGCGGCCAATTGGGTCTATCTTGGACAGACCACGGGACGGGGTAAAGACGACCAGACTCACAAGGCAAACCGGAGTTTGAAATTGGTTTTTGGTTATCCTTTGAGAAGAGACTTTCGACAGGTGTTGTGTGATTAATTATTGTAAAGGCTGTTTTGAGAAGCAGCGTAAGATTGATGAACTGACAGAGGAGATAAAACGTCTCAAGTCAAAATTAAACTATCTTGAACGGAAGGGGCAAGAGGGCTATTTTGGTTCATCGACGCCTTCTTCTCAAGTCCCGGTCAAGACCAATGCGCCGAAGGAGAATCAGGGCAAGCGGGGTGGAGCGAAGTCTGGCCATCGCGGTCATGGTCGTCAGACGTTTGACGAATCTGGGGCGGATCGGGTCGTTCGAGTAGAGTCGGAGGTTGGGGATCGATGTCCTCGATGTGGAGGCCCTTTAGAAGACAAAGGGACCGAAAAGCATTGTGTGATCGATATCCCTCCTTTGAAAACGGAGCGGATTCTCTACCTCCTGCCGAAGCGATACTGTCCTCGTTGTCACCAGGCTTATCAGCCCCCTGCGCCTGGGGTTTTGCCCAGAAGCCTTTATGGAAACCAACTGGTGGCCACGGCTTCGACCATGCACTATCTGCATGGCATTCCCATGGGACGAATCATTGAGCAGATCGACATCGGCCTGGGGCCTTTGATCAAAATCTTCCATCGTTTGGCAAAGATCTTTGGCAACATTCCGAATCGTTTGATCGAGCAATACCGCCAGTCTCCGGTGAAACATGCGGATGAGACGGGTTGGCGCAACGATGGTCAAAGCGGCTATGTCTGGCTCTTCGCCACGGACAAGATCAGTCTGTTTCTCTTTCGCAAGACCCGGTCCTCCAGTGTCCCCTGCGAGGTCTTTGGGAACAAACCCCTGCCGGGCACCCTGGTGGTAGACCGTTACAATGCCTATAACAAGGCTCCCTGTGCCCTTCAGTACTGCTATTCCCATTTGCATCGGGAAGTGGAGGATATCGAGAAAGAGTTCTCAGAAGTGGATGAGGTCAAAACCTTCGTGGGTGTCCTAGCCCCCCTTCTGGCCACAGCCATGCACCTCCGTTCCTTACCCATTACTGATGCTCAGTTCTATGAGCAGGCAGCAAAGGTCAAAGCCCACATCATTGAGGCGGTCCATGCTTCCGCGCAGCATCTGGCCATTCGCCGCATCCAGGAGATCTTTCATGATAATGCGGATCGGATGTACCGATGGGCCGAAGACCGACGGATTCCTGCTGATAACAACCTGGCAGAGAGAGATCTTCGCCCCACGGTCATCGCCCGCAAAGTCAGCTTCGGCTCTCAGTCCGATGCAGGAGCTCAAACCCGAGGCATTTTGATGACCACCCTCCATACCCTGAAAAAAAAGACTAAAACCGATGTCGCCTCTGCATTCAAGACAATTCTTGATCAACTCGCAAAGGATCCCTCTCTGGACCCTTATAAACTGCTCTTTCCCAACGACAC
>DYHU01000444.1 GCA_020724025.1 Syntrophorhabdus sp.
ATTTACCAGGGCTATGGGGCGACCGAGACCTGCGGAGGGGTGACCATGTGCCCGGTGGGGGTAGAGAATCCTCCTCGGAGTATGGGTTGCCTCGTTCCGAGCAAAAATATTAAGATCATCCATCCCGACACTCTGGAATCCGTTCCCTTAGGAGAACCAGGGGAATTGATCGTTTCGTCTGAGAGGATGGTAATAGCTTACTGGAATAAACCGGAGGAGACAATGGTCTCATTCGTTGAGCTGGAAGGCCGGAAGTGGTATCGAACAGGGGATATCGTTTCGATGGACGAAAAGGGGTACCTCTATTTTGTAGACCGGACAGTCGATACGATCAAACACAAAGGCTATCGCGTCTCCGCCTCGGAGATCGAATCCGTATTGCAGGAGCATCCGGCCGTGATCGGCGCCTGTGTGGTGGGCGTTCCGGATCAGGACGTGGGAGAGAGGATCAAAGCCTTTGTGGTTCTCAGGGAGGACATCAAGGGCATCACCGGATACGATCTGATTAAATGGTGCCGCCAGAAGTTGGCCTCCTATAAAATCCCTCAATATATCGAATTCCGCGACATGCTCCCCAAATCGAAGGTGGGCAAGCTCTTAAGGCGAGAATTGAGGGCTGAAGAACGAAAGCGCTATGAAGAATAAATCAGCGGATTGAACATAGTCAAGACAATGGGGTCAAGTCTTGAAATATAAGAATATAAGCAAATAGAGGGGACATGAAATATTGAATATTTTGCTAACATTAGTAATTTTAATGCTCCCAGTGATCTGTTATGCGGATGAACCCACAGCACATCCCATAGATAAGATACTAGCGTCCTGCATTGATAAGGATTCATCCACAGCAGGTATGACGAATTGTACATATGTGGCGTATGACATGTGGGATAAGGAACTCAATAAATACTACAACGAATTGATGCGGCAGCTTCCGTCAAAGGACAAACAAGTCCTCAAAGCAGCTCAAAAGGAATGGATAGAATATCGAGACAAGGAATTTCGTTTGATTGATCAGATTTATGCTCGCCTTAAAGGCACAATGTATATCCCTATGCGGGTAAATAATCGGTTAGGAATTGTTAAACAGCGGGCATTACAGTTGAAAGCATATTCAGATAGTTTAAAGAAATGAACAAAAAATAGGGTTGGGCAATCGTAAATTAACATTGGAGATCTTGAAAAAATCCGTAGAGGGCTCATAAAATCTTTAGGGAAAAAACAATAGTCTCCTTGGCCCCTTTTGAATTCTTTAACCCTTGACCCCTCACCCACCTTCTCCCCACGGGGGAGAGGAGAAAGGTGAGGGGGGTTCTATTTTATCCTCCCTTTGTTTTTTCTTTCAAAATCGGGATCACATTCTGAAAATCATCCACAATCCCATAATCGGCCACTCCAAAGATGGGGGCTCGGGGGTCTTTGTTGATGGCGATGATCGTGTCAGAACCCTGCATGGCGGTGACATGCTGAAAGGCGCCGCTGATGCCGATGGCAAGATAGATTTTCGGTTTGACGGTCTTTCCGGAAATCCCCACCTGACGCTCTTTGGGCAACCAGTTTCGATCCACTACCGGTCTGGAGCAGGAGATTGTTCCGCCCAGGTTCTTTGCGAGTTCTTCAAACAATGGAATGTGCTCAGGTCCACCGATTCCCTGGCCGACAGAGACGAGAATCTCTGCTTGCGTAATATCCTCTCCTGTCATTGGGGCTTCAATATATTCGATGAACTTCTTGACATCGACGGCCCCCTGGAGCGGAGAAGATTCCATCACTATCCCGCCTTTTTTCTCACCGTCCATTTTGGGGCTGAAAATACCTGGCCGGATGGTTGCGATGTATCCTTTTGATTCTCTTAGGGAGACATGGGCG
Source organism: Syntrophorhabdus sp. (assembly GCA_020724025.1). The sequence continues at coordinate 1,870 of DYHU01000444.1, forward strand.
TTGACCTTTCCCCCATAGATGGAGCGGGTGGCTTTTAATCTGCCGCCCTCAAATGAGAGGCCAATGCAATCCGTCACAAGAGGAAAATCCATCTCGACGGAGAGACTTGGCGCCAGGTCCATCCCGAAGGCAGAGTGTCCCATTAAAAGCAAGGAGGGTTGATATTTTGAGATGAGGGAGAAGAGGGTTTTTTGATAGAGTGTGGAGTTAAAATTCTTAAGATTCTCATCCTCGACCACTAAAACCTTCGGTGCCCTTATGGCCAGGTCTTCAGCAAAGTTTTTAACATCGTGGCCCAGGAGGACAGCGGTGAAAGAGGTTCCCTGCTGATTGGCTAAATTCTCTCCGAGTCCGAGCATCTCATAAGTGATATCCCGGATATTTCCCTGACGATGTTCGACTAATATGAAAATCTCGTTCATTGATTCGCCTCCATCTCACAGCTTGTCATTCCTTCT
>DYHU01000085.1 GCA_020724025.1 Syntrophorhabdus sp.
CTCCATGGGAAGTCCGAAAGTTTTTGCCATAGCGGCTGAGCGCCGTAACTCCTCCATACGATCTTTTGAGGAGGCGATCCGCAAACCGCCAACCTCGCTCCAACCTGTATGCTGCCCTGTTTCCCTTTCTAAGCGGGAGTAGAGCTCAATGCTATATTTCAACATCTTGGTGACGTTGACCGAAGCGCGCAATTGGCCAACGAGGCCAGCGGCATGAAACGTTGCTCCGCTCGTGAGTTCACCTTTGTCAATGACAACCATGTCGGTCCATCCCATCTTTGTGAGATGATAGGCGATACTGCAACCTGTGATTCCACCACCGATGATGACGACCCGCGCCTGATCCTTCATGCTTTATCTCCTCCATTGCTTAGAAAATAAGGGGTTTCGTCTTACGGCAACGGTAATCCCGCGTTTCGCGGGACCCGTATCGTTAATAAAAGGCTACGTCTATCGTCTCTTAATTCTTTTCACGTAACCGTCACCGGTAACCGAAACGGGCTTCGTTACCATAACCTTAAAACGATTTTATAGAGCTACCTACCTGTATAGACAGGACTAATTGAAAAATGTTTTTTTGTCAATACTTTTCACCCCCACCCACGCCCTCCCCCATTGAGGGGGAGGGTGGGGGGTGGGGGTTGACAAAAAAATTTGGTTTCGATATAAGAGTTTCTAACATTTAATACATATCGAAGTCTGAGAATTTCCTTCTAACAATTTGGCCCCCTCACCCTTCCCCTCTCCCCACTGGGGAGAGGGAGGGGGTGAGGGGGAAATTTCAAATCTGTTTGGTTAGTGTTAAATGAATCGTCGAATGGTAGAACGAATAGAAGAGGGGAGGTGAGATGTCTAAGCTTTAAATGATCCAGGGAGGTTAATAAACGAAATCATTCGAAATAAGAAGGAGGTTAAGCGTATGAAGAGAAAATGTTGGGCATTGATGGTCGGTTTTTTGATGGTGGCTTTTCTTTCAGGAAGTGTGTGGGCCAAGGAGAAAGTGGTTGTCTATACCTCGTTAGAGACGGATGAGATTGATAAATATCGGGAAGCCTATCTCAAGGATCTTCCGGACCTTGAAATCCATATCATCCGGCTTTCCACGGGAGAGCTTGGGGCCAGAATGCTGGCCGAGAGGGCCAACCCCCAGGCAGACCTCATCTGGGGATGGGCCGTGACGAATTTGGAAGACTTCGTCACAAAAGGGATGGTGGAACCCTATAAGCCGAAGGGGGTTGAGAAATTAGACAAGAAATTCGTCCATCCCGGATTTAGTTATGTTGGCATCGATATGTATATTGCCGCCTTCTGTGTCAATACCAAGGTCATGAAGGAGAAGGGACTCCCCATGCCCAAGGGGTGGAATGACCTGCTTGATCCGAAGTTCAAGGGGTTGATTGCCATGCCAAACCCAGTTGCCTCAGGAACGGGGTTTCTACAGATTTCGAGCATCCTCCAGATGTACGGGGCCAAGGAAGGGAAGGAGGACGGCTGGGAGTTTTTGAAAAAACTGGATAAAAATATGGGCCAGTATATTAAAAGTGGGTCCAGACCGGCCAAGATGACTGCAGCCGGGGAATTTGCCGTGGGCGCCTCTTTCGACTTTGTGGTGGCAGAGCAGAAAAAGCAGGGATTTCCTGTGGAATTCGTCTTCCCGATCGAAGGAGCGGGCTACGAGGTGGAGGCCAATGCCCTTCTCAAAGGGGCAAAGAATTTAGGGGCGGCCAAGAAATTTCTGGATTGGGCGATCAGCGAAAGTGCGATGAAGGAATATTCCAAATTTAAGTACGGGGTGACCCTCCCCGGCATTCCAACACGGCCTGACCTGCCCAAATTATCTGAGATCAAACTTTATCCTATGGACTTTGCCTGGCAGGCAAAGAACCGGGATGAGATTCTGAAAAAATGGGAGAGCCTCTTCCTGAAATGAAAAGGCGGTTTATCCAGGGGCATCCTGCAGATGCAGGATGCCCTTTTTTGTTGACCCATTCGGCGCCGCTCAGGGTCAACCCTGAGCAAGCTCTGGTCTTTAGACAGGAGAAGCCGAAGGGTTGACAAAATTTTTCAATTTGATTAAAAACCTATATAGAAAGGTAAACAGCTTCCACTCACCGATGAACATCAAATTTGTTTCCCTCCCCCTTCAGATGGGGGAGGGCGAGGGTGGGGGTGGAGAAGGTGGGAGTTCCCCTCACCTCAATCCTCTCCCACTGAGGGGAGAGGATGTTTAATTTAAAAAGGATGTATACTACAAAATGAGGGAATAAAAGATGAGTAGAAACCTGAGGTTGGAGAATCTTACCAAGCGCTATGGAACGCTGACCGCTGTGGACCGGGTCAATCTGGAGATCGAAGAAGGGGAATTTATCTGTTTCCTCGGGCCGAGTGGCTGCGGGAAGACCACGGTCCTCAGGATGATCACCGGTTTTGAGACCGTGACAGAGGGGAAGGTCCTCTTCGATGGGAAGGTGATCAATAATCTCATCCCCCAGAAGAGGGAGTTCGGAATCGTCTTCCAGTCTTACGCCCTCTTTCCCAATATGACGGTGGAGGAGAATATCGCCTTCGGCCTGAGGATGAGAAAGATGAATAAACAGGCGATCGCCCAAAGGGTCGATCAGATGCTGGACCTCGTCGGGCTTCGGGACTGGAGAAAGCTCTTCCCGGCCCAGTTAAGCGGAGGCCAGCAGCAGAGGGTAGCCCTGGTCCGGGCTCTGGCGCCCGATCCTCAGGTCCTCCTTTTAGATGAGCCCCTGAGCGCACTCGATGCCAAGATCAGGGTTCGTCTCCGGGCGGAGGTCAAACGATTGCAACAGGAATTGAAGAAGACGATGATCTATGTCACCCATGATCAGGAAGAGGCCCTTTCGATTGCCGATCGAGTGGTGGTGATGGAGAAAGGGCAGTTCCGGCAGGTGGGAAGGCCCATCAATATTTATAAATGCCCGAACTCCGATTTTGTGGCGGACTTTGTGGGGACCTCCAACTTTTTTAAGGGCTTACGCACGGATGATCGCGTCCAGACCGAACAGTGGGAATTTACGATTGCTCAAGCAGGTTCGTCCTACCGGGAAAGGGTGGTCCTCGCCATTCGACCGGAGAAGATCGAGGTCTTCAGACCCGGAGAACCGACAAACCATCTGGTCCTCTCCAACGTGATCCCCGGAAGGATCGATGTGGTCACCTTCCTGGGGGCCGCTGTTCGATTGGTCGTCAATATGGATGGAGAAGAAGTGATCTCAGATGTGATCGAGAAAGCCTTTGAGCAGAGGGGATTCAAACAGGGCGATGAGGTCCTCCTCTATTTTCCTCCTGAAGGTTTTCTGGTCTATCCGGAAGAAGAGGGGGCGGCATGAACCGACCTGAAGTCAGCCCTTCCTACCCGGTTTCATCCTCCTTCTCATGGCTCGCCTTCAGCCCGGACAGATTCATCACGGGTGTGACCTCTGCCTTCTTCCTGGCCATTCTCGTCTTTTTTCTCCTCTATCCGGTCGTGGATATCTGCCGGCTCAGTTTCTTAAAAGAAGGAAAACTGACCTTCGAAAACTATGCGGCCTATTTTTCAAGTCCGAGGATCTTCAGATCCTTTACCAATAGCATCTATGTCTCCATCCTCACGATGATCATCACCACGGTGACGGCCTTCTTTTTCGCTTATGGATTGACCCGAACGACGATGCCAGGCAAGGGGATTGTCTATACGATTTCGACCTTTCCCCTCATCGCTCCGACCATCATTCAAGCCCTGGCCCTCATCCTACTTTTCGGCAGAAACGGTTTGATCACCCGATATCTATTGGGCACGGACTGGAACATCTACGGAGCCACAGGCATCATCATCGGAGAATGTCTCTACTGCTTTCCGAACGCCCTCTTCATCCTTTATACGACCCTGTCTGCGGTTGATACGCGATTGGATGAGGCAGCCCAGAGTCTGGGAGCCTCTGCCCTGAAGACCTTCTATAAGGTGACGCTCCCTTCGGCGAAGTATGGAATTGCGAGCGCGGCCGCACTGACCTTCAACCTCACCATCACCGATTTCGGAATCCCTGTGGTGATCGGAGGGAATTACTCCGTGCTCGCAACCGAGATCGTTTCACAAGTCTTCGGGCTCCAGCGTTTCGACCTGGGAGCCACGATCAGCGTCATCCTCCTCGTTCCCTCCATCGGAGCCTTTATCATCAACTATTACCTGACGAGAAAGAGCTATGCCCTGATCAGCGGCCAGGCCAGGCCTTTCCTGCAACCTTCCAGGCCTCTTAAGAAGTGGGGTTTTACGATCTATTGCGGATTGATCTGCTTCTGCATCCTAATCGTCTTTGCCACCGTCTTCCTGGGGTCGTTTGTGAAGACATGGCCTTACGATTTCTCTCTCACCTTCAGGCATTTCGACTTCCCATCACTGGGGGGCCATGCCCCTCTCTGGACGGACTTCTGGACCTCGGTCCTGCCCGAGGGGACATTTCGAACGATGATCGCTTACAAATATGCGCCGATCTGGACCAGCCTTCTGGTCGCCATTGTCGTTGCCATCGCCGGCGCCTCTCTGACGCTCCTCGCAGGCTATATCATCGAGAAGAAGAAACCGAAGGGAGAGCAGGTTCTCTACACGCTGAGTGTTTTGCCGGCGGCCATCCCCGGAGTGGTGATGGGTTTGGGGTATGTCCTGGCTTTTAACAAGCCTTACTTTTTCATCTATGGGACGATCTGGATCATCATCATCAACATCATCATCTGTAATTTCACCCTGGGGGTGCTCACCAGTATCGCTAATCTGAAACAGATCGACAAATCGATTGAGGAGGCAGCCATCAGCCTCGGAGCCGGACCTATTTCGACCTTTACGAAGGTGGTTTTTCCCCTTTCGAGAGTGGCCTTCCTCTCCACCGCCACCTTCTTCTTCATGAGGGCCATGACGACGATCAGCGCGGTGATCTTTCTCATCTCCGCAACGATCAAACTGGCCGCCATCGAAATCATCTTTCTCGATGTGGATGGCCGGACCGCCAGCGCCAATGCGATGTGTACGGTTGTGGTGGCCATTGTGGTCGGGGCGCTCCTCGTCATGCGTCTGGCGACCGGCAAGTCCGCGTTGAGCGGAATGGTTTCATCGAAGTGAGGTGCAGAGAAACATGGCAGAGACATTTCATTTGGATCCGGGGGTTCCCAAGTATTTACAGATCAGCCATTGGCTGACGGAGATGATCCAGAAGGGCCGCTATGCGGTGAACGATAAACTGCCTTCGGAATCGAAACTGGCCGAACTTTTCCGGGTCAACCGGAACACGGTCCGGCAGGCCATCTCCGATCTGGTGACCAAAGGGATCGTCCAGAAGAGAAACGGCGTGGGATCTTTTGTCATCGGCCGCGCTGTACAGCCCGTCAAATATACCCTCCAGCACATCTCCAGTTTTACGGATGATATGATCCGGATGGGGGTTTCCCCCCAGACCCGACTCCTCAGCAAGTCCGTGATCGAAGCGCCCGCCGATGTGGCGGAGAAGCTGATGCTGGGAAAGGAGAAACTGGTCATCCTCACGGAGCGGCTCCGGCTGGGAAACCGCATTCCCCTGGTCATTGAGCGGAGTTACCTTCCCCATAAGGAGTATAAAGCCATTTTAAAGATGCGACTGACCGGTTCGCTCTACCATCTCCTGACCAAGAAGTTCAATGTGGAGCTTCACCGGTCGATCCAGACCTTCCGCGCAACTCTTCTCTCCAATGAGGATGCCAGGTTACTGGAAGTTCCTCTCCATTCTCCCGGGATCTTTCTCGAAAGCGTGATCTACGATTCGAAGAACATTCCCGTGGAGGTCCTCCATGCCTTCCACCGCGGAGATAAATATATCTTCGAGGTAGAATCGGGGAAATACCGGTACGATCTGAAAGACTAAAAAGGTCTTGACAAAATTTTTTTAACTTGTTACCTGTATAGATAGGTAGTTAGGTAAAACAATTTCAAATATCAAAGTCCAAATGTCAAATGAATCCCAAAACGACTAAATATGAAAATTTATTTTATTAATTTTGTCATTTGAACTTTGGATTTCATTTGAACTTTGAACTTTGGAATTTGATATTGAATTTTTAAGCAGGAGGTTCATATGAGCGATCTCAAGCGTTATCTGGTGCCGTGGATTGATCAGGTCAAACCCTATGATACCGAAGACCTGGTGGTCGCCTGGTCCCGGCCGGAGCTCAAACGGATGATGATCAACGAAAATCCCCTTCCTCCTTCGGAGAAGGTCCTTCAGGCCATCCTGGAGGCGGCGAGAATGGGGAACCGGTATCCTGACAATGGACCGCGCCTGCGGGCGAAGATTGCCAGGCAGTACGACCTCGGACCGGAAAATGTCTATATCAGCCACGGCTCTTCGGAGATCATCGATATGGTCATGAGGCTCTTTGTCACTCCCGGGGACGAGGTGCTCCTTCCCAATCCCACCTTCTCCCTTTATGGCATTCGGGCCAGGGCCGTGGGAGGAAGTGTGGTGGCTGTGGATCTGACCCCTGATCTCCAGTACGATGTTCCCGCGATGCTCCGTGCCGTGACCCCCCGCACCAAATTGATCATCGTCTGCACCCCCAACAACCCCACAGGAGATTTCATACCGGATGAAGACCTGATGAAGATTGTGGAGCTCGGCATTCCCACGCTGATCGACGAGGCCTATCTGGAGTATCATCCGGAACATGAGTCAAAGGCTCCCCTGATCAGACAATATAATCATATCATCGTGGCCCACACCTTTTCCAAAGCCTACGGGATGGCGGGGATTCGATTCGGATATGGACTGGCCGATGAGACCCTGATCGGCTACTTCCGCAAGATGCAGGTGCCCTGGAATGCGAGCCTTCTCTCCATCGCTGCGGCAGAGGCCGCTCTCGAGGAGGAAGAAGAGTTAAGGCGGAAGGCGGCTTACAACAATGCGGGCGTGGAGTATGTGTGCAAGGAACTGCTCAAGATACCGGGTGTCAAACCTTACTATTCTCACGGAAATTATGTGCTCATCGATGCCACGGATGCAGGAGTCACGGGCAAAGAGGTGGTCGATTATGTTTTTGAGAAGGCAGGAGCCATGCTCAAGTATTTTGCTCCCTTCCGGGGACGGAGTGGCTTCTTCCGCATCAGTCTGGGCACACACGAGGAGAATTCCCTCTGCGTCCAGGCGATCAAACGGTTCTTTGAGAACAGGAAGAAGGAGAAACGAGTATGAAGAAGAGCCCCTTCGAAAAGTTGATGGAGACCCATCCCGGACTGGAGATCTGGTGGGATTCTTCGCCTCTGATCTACGCTTCATGGGCGGAGGGAGTTCTGAAGAAAGTCGCTCCCGGCAGGATGGGAGAGGTCCGGGAGCAACTGAAGAGACTCTATGACCCCGAACATCCCGGGAAAACCCTCTTCCGCGGAGTCACCACCAACCCTCCTCTTTCTCTCGGTGTGATCAAGGCAAGAGAATCCTATGTGACCAAAATCGTTGATGACCTGATCGAACAGAATCCCTGTATCGACAAAGAGTCCCTCTTCTGGATAACCTATAAAGAGATTGTCCGTAGAGGGGCAGAGATGTATCAAGAGGTTTTTGAACGATCCCAATACCGGTACGGATACCTTTCGGGTCAGGTGGACCCGCGCCAGCTGACCGATAAGGAGAAGATGATCTCACAGGCCTTGGAACTGGCAAGCCTCAGTCCCAATGTGATGATCAAGGTTCCGGGAACCAGGGAAGGGTATGAGGTCATCCGGTTTCTCACCTCAAAAGGGATCTCAACGAACAATACCCTTACCTTCATCCTTCCCCAGTTGATGGCCTGCGCAAAGGCGGTCAAGGAGGGGTTGGAGATCGCTAAGCAAAATGGGGTCGATTTAACGCGCTGGAGGTCGGTGATTACCCATATGACCGCGCGCTATGGCGACCTGGGAGATCTTCGGAAGGAGGCGGAATCCCTCAAGATCAACCTTTCCGAAGCGGATGTCCGGTGGGCTGAGATTGCCATCTTTAAAAAAGCCTACCGACTTCTAAAAGAAAGGGGTTACCCAAGCAAGATGCTCATCTGTTCGATGAGGATGAGCCCGGAGATGGACGGGAAGAAGCATTGCTGGCACTTGGAGAAACTGGCAGGCGGGGATATCGTATTCACCTGCCCTCCCTCCTTTATCGAAGGGGTATTTGAATATTTGGATGGGACGGAGTTCAGGCCCCAAATTGATGAGGAGGTTCCCAGGGCTGTTCTCGATCGGTTGTTGCGAATTCCCTATTTTGAAAAGGCCTATCTGGAAGATGGGTTGGCGCCTGAGGAGTTTATCAACCATCCTGCCATGGTTGTCACCTACAAAGAATTTTCAAAAGCTACGGGAGAGATGGTCGATTTCGTTGCAAAACACTTAGCCACAAAGTGCGGCTGAGGTCTGAGATGATCATCGGAATTCCGAAAGAGATCAAACCTGGAGAGAAGAGGGTGGCGATGACCCCCCAGGGAGTGGATGGTCTGGTCTCTCATCATCACAGGGTTCTGTTCGAGAGAGGCGCAGGGGAGGGGAGTGGTTTCTCCGACCAGGAGTATGAAAAAGCCGGAGCCATCCTCATCGAAAGCGCGAGGGAGATATGGAATGGAGCGGATCTTATCGTCAAGGTGAAGGAGCCTCAGGAGCAGGAGTTCCTTCTCCTGAGACCCGGCCAGATCCTGTTTACTTTTCTCCACCTTGCGGCAAGCGAAGTTCTCACCAAGGCATTACTGACCTCCCGGATCGTCGGTATTGGTTATGAAACGGTCCAGGAGCGGGATGGTTCGCTCCCCCTGCTCAGGCCCATGAGTGAGATTGCGGGGAGGGCATCGATTCTTGCAGGCGGGATGTGTCTGGAGGCGAGGCATGGAGGAAGGGGAGTTCTTCTTTGCGGCGCCTCAGGCGTTCCACCGGCCAAAGTGGTCATCCTCGGAGCGGGGGTGGTGGGCGCCAATGCCTGCAAGGTGGCTGTGGGCATGGGAGCCAGGGTCTCCCTCTTCGATGTCCGGCCTGAAAGGCTGAGTTATCTTCATGATATCACTCAGGGCCATATCACCACTTTCATATCGAACCGGATGACGATCAGCGAAGAGATTTCGGATGCCGATCTGGTGATCGGAGCAGTTCTCATTCCGGGAGCCCAGGCGCCGAAACTGGTGACCCGTCAGATGCTCAGCAGAATGCGACCCGGTTCTGTCATCGTCGATGTGTCGGTTGATCAGGGCGGCTGTTTTGAAACGGCAAGACCCACCACCCATGAACATCCCACCTATATCGAAGAAGGGGTAGTCCATTACTGTGTGGCCAATATTCCCGGGGCTTATCCGAGAACCTCCACCTTTGCCCTCACCAATGCCACCTTCCCCTATATCCTCCAGATCGGAGATTACGGGTATGAGAAGGCGCTGGCGGAGAACGAAGCATTGAGGAAAGGACTCAATCTCATCGATGGAAAGATCGTCTGTGAAGGAGTGGCTCAAAGTTTTGGATTAGCTTGCATTGCCAACCCTTTCGCAACCCGTCCTTGAAAATCCCCCTCCGATATGATAAACCAGACGTACTCCATGATAAAATGGTAAGCGAGTCTTAAGACCTTCAGAATGCGGTTTTTCTAAATTGTTCATATTGTCTCATGGTTCCATAGTCTTATAGTCATTTAGTCATTTGACTATCTGACTAACGACTATACGACCATGTGACTTACTTTCGAGGTACAAATTTGGGAGATAAGGAATTGATCATCGCCATTGATGGGCCTTCCGGCGCCGGCAAGAGCACGGTCGGAAAAAATCTGGCAAAGCGATTGGGTTATCTCTACATCGACACGGGAGCGATGTATCGTGCCGTTGCCCTGAAGGCAAAAGAAAGGGCGATCAGACCGGAAGATGAGATGGCTCTCTCCCGGCTGGTCTCTTCCATTCAGATCTCCTTCGCCGCCGGAGGAGAAGAGATGCGTATCCTCTGCGATGGAGAGGACATCACCCATGCCATCCGTTCCCCTGAGATCGGTCGTTTTGCTTCAAATATTTCAAAGAGCAAGGTGGTGAGGGAGGCTCTGGTCAGGATGCAGAGGGAGTTAGGGAAAGAGGGAGGGGTGGTGCTGGAAGGAAGGGATATCGGGACGGTCGTCTTCCCTGATGCGGACCTAAAGTTTTATCTGGATGCGGACCCGGAGGAGAGGGGAAGAAGGAGATACAGGGAGTTTTCCGAGAAAGGAGTGAAGGTGGGTTTCAAAGAGACTCTTAAGGAGGTCGTCGAGAGAGACCAAAATGATATGAACCGGTCCCTTTCACCCCTCAAAAGGGCGGATGATGCCATCCTCATTGATTCCACCTGTCGGTCGGTTGAGGAGGTCGTGGAAGAGATGTCCCGTATTGTCGCCGAGAAGAGGAGATGGAGTGAAACTGATTATCGCTAAATCGGCAGGGTTCTGCTTTGGCGTCAAGCGTGCCATGGAGATAGCCCTCGATGCGGCCCAAAAGTATCCCCATCCTCTCTATACCTTTGGACCCCTCATCCATAATCCTCAGGCCGTGGAATACCTGGAGCGGCAGGGAGTCAAAGTGAAGAACCGGATGGAACAGATCTCCAAAGGGACGGTCATCCTTCGCTCCCATGGCGTTCCATTCAAAGACCTTGAGAAAGCAAGAAAGAAGGGGCTGAGGATCATCGATGCCACCTGTCCCATAGTGAAAAGGGCCCATTTTTTTGCAAAGTTCCTCCGCCGGAGCGGCTATACCCTGTTGATCGTAGGGGATGCGGATCATCCTGAGGTTGAAGCCATCCGGAGTTATCTCGACAGGGATGTGGAGGTGGTTGAGAGACCGGAAACATTGGAGCGGATGGGTCCCTGGAAGAAGCTGGGCATCATCGCCCAGACCACACAATCCTTTCGCCTCTTTAAAGAAGTCGTGGCGGCCAGCCTGGAAAGGGCAAAAGAGGTGAGGGTATTCAATACCATCTGTCATGCAACCACGGTTCGTCAGAAAGAGGCGGTGGAGATTGCGAAGAAGGTAGAGTGTATGATCGTCGCCGGTGGCTATAATAGCGGCAATACCCAGAGGTTATCAGGAATCTGCCGCGAGGTGCAACCCCAGACCCATCATATTGAAATAGCACAGGAACTGAATCCTAAATGGCTGGCAAAAAAGGAGAGAGTGGGGCTTACTGCCGGTGCATCGACCCCCTCCTGGATTATTCAGGAAGTGGAGAGAGAGATCAGGCGTTTAAAAGGCCGGTAGGTAACCCCTCGGTTATGGTTTGCTTAAGTTTACCCTAACCCGTAACTCAGCCCTTTAGGGCTGATTCTTTCCCGCCAGGGCGGGACTAAAGCCCTGAGTTACTTATTCCACGATGCCTTTATCATTCGTAACTGAGGGGTTACCCCTGCAGAGTTAAAGGATTTGTATTTTTTAAATGGGTATGGTATAAACATTTGAATCGTTTGGCAAAGGGGGTTTTATTGAATGATTAAAAACGAATCGGCTCCTGCATCGGAAGAGTTAAAAGAGGCCCCTCCTGTAGAAGGAGAAAAAGAAGAGGGGACCAGGAACCTCCCTCGCAGGGAAGAAACAGAGAATTTTCAAACACTCTATGAGGAGAGTTTTAAGGAGATTGCGGAAGGCCAGATCCTCAGGGGAACGGTCATCGAGATCACGCCTGATCATGTCACTGTGGATATAGGCTATAAGTGCGAAGGCCAGATCCCCATGCAGGAGTTCCTCAAGAGGAACAGGAGATTGGATGTGAAGGTAGGAGATCAGGTCGATGTTCTCCTGGAGAAGAAGGATAAGGAGGGAGGATTGCTCATCCTCTCGAAGGAGAAGGCGGATAAAGTCAATATCTGGAAGGATATCAGCCGCTCCTGCCGTGAGGGCGAGGTGATTGAAGGTGAGATTGTTTCTAAAGTGAAAGGCGGACTCTCCGTGGATATCGGCGGCATCCATGGCTTTCTTCCCGGATCTCAAATCGACCTGAAACCGGTTCGCAATCTGGATGAACTGATCAACCAGAGATTGACCTTTAAAGTGATCAAGTTCAACCGGAAGCGGAGTAATATCGTCCTTTCCCGTCGGATTCTTTTAGAAGAGGAAAGAAAAGTTCAGAGGGAGGAGACGCTCAAGCATCTCAAAGAGGGAGAGATCGTTGAGGGGACGGTCAAGAACCTGACCGATTATGGAGCCTTCATCGATTTAAGAGGGCTGGATGGCCTTCTCCACATTACGGACATCAGCTGGGGAAGGCTCGGACATCCATCGGAGAAACTCTCTGTGGGGGAGCGGGTCAGGGTGCAAGTCCTTCACTTCGATCAGGAGAAGGGGAAGGTGTCACTGGGATTGAAGCAGATCCTTCCCGATCCATGGAATTCAGCTCTTGAGAATTATCCGGTAGGAACGCGAGTTCAAGGAAAGGTGGTAAACATCACCGATTATGGCGTCTTCGTAGAACTTGAGGAAGGGATCGAAGGACTGGTCCATGTCTCTGAAATGACCTGGGGCAAGAAGATGAAACATCCTTCCAAGATCGTCCACATCGGCGACCTGGTGGAGGTGATGGTCCTTGATTGCGATCCGGTGAAACGAAGGATCTCCCTGGGGATGAAACAGGTCGAACCCAATCCCTGGGACCTCATTGCAGAAAAATATCCCCCGGGCATCCGGGTAGTGGGAAAGGTGAAAACCATCACCGATTTCGGGGTTTTCATCGGATTCGGGGAGGGCGTGGACGGACTGGTTCATGTGTCCGAGATGTCGTGGACAAAGAAGATTAAACACCCGGCCGAGCTCTTTAAGAAAGGGCAGGAGGTGGAGGCCGTGGTGCTGAGCATCGATCCGAAAAACGAACGTCTCTCCCTCGGGATCAAACAGTTGACCCCGGACCCTTGGAAGGAAGTGGCCCGGCGATACCGGAAGGGAGAGATGGTCAGCGGAAGGGTGACCAATGTAACGGATTTTGGCGCCTTCGTCGAGATTGAAGAAGGGATCGAAGGATTGGTCCATGTCTCCGAGATCAGCCGGGAGAAGGTGGAGAGGCCTTCGGATGTGTTGAGGGTGGGCGAGACGCTTTCTGCCATCGTCCTTCATGTCGATTCGCAGGAACGGAGGATTGGCCTCAGCATGAAGGGGTTGAAGGAGAAGATGGAGAAGGCGGAGATTGAAAAGTATATGTCGAATCAGGGTTCTGCCTCAAACAGCCTCGGAGCGCTGATCCGGGAAGAGATGGAACGCCGCCGCGGAGAAACTTCCAACAAAAAAGAGGACGATTAACCCCATAATAATCAATGATGGTCTCGTAAAAAGTCTGAAAAGGCGACTTTCTGTCATTCCTG
>DYHU01000086.1 GCA_020724025.1 Syntrophorhabdus sp.
AGATCAAGGTTCAAGCAGGGCAACAACGGCCCTGCTTTTTTTTAAGGGAATATGCGTCCATTTTATTGTATAATGGGCATGCTTTTTAAGGATTTAAAATATTTGAAGACGGGGAAGAAACCGTATCCCTAATGAATGAAGGTGAGCATCAAAATAGAAAAAGATTTTGGATCCTCACGGGTGGTGTTTTTCTCACCTCCTTTAGTCTGATCACCTTTGAGATCACCCTCTCCAGACTCCTCTCCGTCTTACTCTCTTACCACTATGTATTCATTGTCCTCTCCTTAACCCTCCTCGGTCTCGGTGGGGGAGGCATCGCGGTCCATCTTCTCAGATTAAGAATCTCCAAGGAGCATGGCCGGTCCATTTTCTTAACCCTTTTCGCTTCCCTCTATGCGCTGGCCATCTCCTTCTCTATCCTATGTCTTATTCGGGTGGGCTATCTTGGCAACCTCCTTTTCTATTGTCTCATCCTGTTGATCCCCTTTCTCTTCGCCGGTATGCTTCTCGCAGAGATCTACTCCAGGCTTCCCGAAGCGAGCGCCAGAATTTATGGCATGGACTTGATAGGAGGAGCGATGGGCTCCATCGGCATCATCCCATTGCTGGACCTCCTTGGCGGAATAAGCGCCGGCCTTCTTCTCGGTGTCGTCGGTTCCATGGCCGCATTGCTTTTTACCCTGGCTGAGACAGAGAAGGGGAAGAAGGGATGGCTCCTTTCAACAGGAAGCCTCTTGATCCTATCCCTTCTATGGGGGGCAAACCATGCAGGCTTTTTTATGCCCGCCTTGCCCATCGGCGAAAATCCGGAGAAGGAGATACACGATGTTCTCTCCAGGCCTTCCTCGCAGGGGAAAATCCTCGAGACTAGGTGGAGCGCCTTCGGCCGGACAGATCTGGTCTCTTTCGGCAAGGACGCTAACCACATGGACCTCTATATCGATGGGACAGCAGGCTCCCCCATGTATAAATTCAACGGTCATCTTGACCGTCCTGACCCTGCGGTCAACGCTCTCAAGGCAGGCTTCCCGGGTTACCTCCCGTTTCTCCATCTCCAAAAGCATGAGAAGGATCACGTCCTCATCATAGGACCGGGCGGAGGGAGGGACGTACTTCTCGCACTCATGGCCGGGTTTCGAAAGATTACGGCGGTTGAAGTGAACAGGGATCTGGCAGAGATCGTCCGGAAATTCTCAGCTTACAACGGAGGGATTTATACAGACACGAATCGTGTAAGTATCGTCATTGACGAAGGAAGGCATTTCCTCAGACGACAGGGAGAACGGTATGACATGATCTTGCTCTGCCTCCCTGTGACCTATACCAGCCGGAGCCTTGAAGGATATGCGCTAACGGAGAATTTTCTATTTACGACGGCGTCCATCCATGACTATCTGGATCATTTGACAGAGGAGGGACGACTCGTGGTCGTGGGCCATAACGATGCTGAAATCCTGAGGCTCCTCTCCATCTCCCTGAATGCGCTGGATCGAAGAGGGATCGGAACCGCCGAAGCAATGAAGCGGGTTTACATATTGGGCTCTGATCTGTACCCCGTGTTCGTCCTTAAGAAAACACCTTTTGAGGCAGCAGAATTGCTTCTTACGTTTCAAGCGATGAGTCAATTCGAACTGGAACCGAAGACCTCTTACTTTCCATCCATGGAGCGGGAAGGAATGCTCAACCCGGCCCTGATGCGCCTTGCCAGCGGGGAGATCACGCTCGACCGTTTTATCCATATGGTGAAAGAGCGGGGTTATGATATCAGCCCGGTCTCTGATAACAGACCTTTCTTCTACAAGATTGAGAGAGGAATCCCGAATTCTGTGTCTCTGGTCTTCTGGTTATCTATGATGATATGGTTTCTCATCGTGTCGATTCCCCTTCTCTTCTGGAGAGGAAGAACCACCCAGGGCAAGAAGGATTCGGAGGGTGGGAAAAGATTGAATCAGAGCAGATGGAAGTCAATCACACTGTTCTCGATGATTGGGATGGGGTTCATGTTAAATGAAATCTCTTTCATCCAGAGGTTGACGCTCTTTCTTGGCCAGCCGACATTCTCCTTAGCCCTCTTAATATTCTCCCTCTTGGGATGGGCAGGATTGGGCAGCCTGTGGAGCGGCCGCCTCGTCTCAGATAGAATAAGGAAAGGAATCGTTATCTCCTCCCTGACCATCGTTATCCTCCTCTTTCTCTATGCGTTTCTCCTTCCTCCGCTCCTCGATCAACTCTTAGGGCTGGCCCTTCCTCTTCGGGCATTGATTGCGAATCTGATATTGGCCCCTTTGGGCTTTTCGATGGGACTGCCTTTTCCCTTGGGCATAAGATCACTTAAAGAAATGGGGATGGGAAACCATATCCCCTGGATGTGGGGCGTGAATGGTGCAAGTTCTGTTCTGGGATCCGTGTTGACCATTCTGATAGCGATCAGCCTCGGATTCACCGAGGCGCTTTTGGCCAGTGCGGGTTGTTATCTCATCGTATTTTTAATATTTCTAAAAAGGGGTTAAAAAATGATCATGGAGTTTAAAGGAAAGTATCCGAAGATTCACCCGACGGCCTTTATCGCTGAAACCGCCGTGGTTATTGGTGATGTTGAGATAGGACCAGAGACCAATATCTGGTTTTACACCATCGTCAGAGGGGATCAGAATTATATCAGAATCGGTTCTAATTGCAGCATTCAGGACGCCTGCGTCCTCCACGTAGAGAAGGATCTTCCCCTGATCATCGAAGATGAGGTGGCATTCGGCCATCGGGCGGTGGTTCATGCATGCAAAATTGGAAGGGGATCATTGATTGGAATAGGGGCTATCGTTTTGAATGGAGCAGAGATCGGAGAGCAATCGATCGTGGGCGCAGGATCAGTTGTTACGCCAAAGAGTATTATCCCTCCAAGAACTCTGGCCTTAGGAAACCCGGCCAAACCGATCCGACCTCTAAATGAGAAAGACCTCAAAATGATCCGGGATACACTCCAAGACTACCAGGATTTAAAAAGAATTTATCAATCCTTACCCAATCATAAGGATTCTTAGTGTGTTTAAAGTTTTATACTTTGAGTTACCTATGTCCACTACTCAATCTCTGAAATTGATCTGCCAACGCCCCTTTCCAATAGAATGTGAGTCATAACATTTTTAAATAGTTGCCTTGATTTAAATATAAACATATAATTGCAGGAACTTACCGTGGATCCCCCTGATGGTGGGGGGATAATAGTGGGGGTGGACCCATTAAAACCCAGAGACCACATCTCTATGTTATTGCCGGTCCGAATGGTGCAGGGAAGACGACTTTTGCGAAAGAGTTTCTCCCCCATGAGGCTGAATGTTTTGAATTTGTAAACGCTGACCTGATTGCTGGTGGTTTATCGCCCTTTGCCCCTGAGAGGGCCGCTTTCCGAGCTGGTAGACTTATGCTGGAACGAATTCACTCTTTGGGGAAACAGGGGATGGATTTTGGCTTCGAGACCACCCTTTCCGGGAAAACATACGTAAAACTTTTGCAGGATTTGAAAAGAAGGGAATACCAAATCCATCTGTATTTTCTTTGGATTCATAGTGTTAATCTTGCATTAGAGCGTATAGACACCCGCGTAAAACGTGGAGGGCATGATGTTCCAGAATCCATTGTGCGCCGGCGTTTTGACAAGAGCTTGCCCAACTTCTTCCGATTTTATCAACCTTTGGTGGATTCATGGGTGATCTTCGATAATTCAAAAGAGGAACCCAAAATGATTGCCTTCGGAGGGTCCGGAAAGCTTGAAATTCTTGATCCGAAACTATTTAGCGTAATATTGGAAAATAAGGAGAAACCATGAAAGAAGAAAAAAAGTCACCTCCTCTATTAGCATATAAAGCTGAGAAAGCCCTCAAAAGGGCTGTTGCCAAAGCAATTGCTGAACATCGCCGAGATGGTATCCCAATTGCCATCTGGCGCAACGGCAAGGTGGTTCGTATCCCTGCTGAACAGATCGAGGTCCGGGAGCCGCAGGCTGAATATACTGTCTCCCGTAAAAGAGTGAAATAGCCGATGGCCCCACAACGGAAAACTATTCTCAAAAGAAGATGGGCTTTTTGTTTTTAAATTTAGGGAAAGGAGCTTCCTATGCCAGCCATTGCACCGATTGAAGATTTGAGGGCCGCCCAGAAAGATCTCCTAGAAGCAAAAAACCTTGAAGATTTGAAGGCCGCGTTCAAAAAATGGCGAAGAATTGGATGGAAAAACATCTGCAAATTGTGGCTTGAAGAAAGCAATCCCGAAAAATTAAAAGGCGAGGATGGGTAACCTTTTTTTTATTAAAAAAGTTGTGGTGGTTGAAAAGGTGAATATATGAATGCAAGACCTGGCCCTCTTATTTTCTAAGACCAATATACTTAAATGGAGATATCATTATGGTAATTCCAAGACATTTCACTACAGAAGGACCTTGGAGGCATCCTGGTGGGAAACTCCTCCGGTCTGGGCCAAACACTCTGACGGATTCGGAATTATTAGCTATCATCATTTCCTCCGGCTCACCTCGAAAGCCGGCTGAACAGATCGCCCAGGAACTTATTGAGAAATTTCAATCCTTCCGGGGGATGGCAGAGCAG
This sequence comes from Syntrophorhabdus sp., assembly GCA_020724025.1. Next base: position 4,599 of record DYHU01000086.1, read on the forward strand.
GATGTGAAAGAATTTATGAAGATCAAAGGCTTGGGTCAGGTCAAGCTGTGTCGTATTGCCGCCGCCTTTGAGATTGCTCGGCGGATTGTCAATCAGGTATTAGAGGAGCAAAGCGAATGACACGCCGGATATCTAATCCCTATGAGAAGATAGCCCGTAAGACAGAGCGGACTAACAATCAAAAATTGGTTCAGTGGATGAATGAAATCATCCAGGAGAAACATCTTCAATTGGGTATTGTGGAGCAGGAGACAAGCGGCCCTGACCGAAAACAGCCCGATATTGTGATTAAAAAACGTCCTGGAAGCGAAGAGATTCTTTGTGTGATTGAACTGAAGCCACCTGCCTTTCTTGATCCCCTCAGCGAAACCGAATTGATGGAACCCGCCAGGATCAAAGCCTCAAAGCGCCATGCTCCTTATTTTTGCACATCCAATTTTAGAGAACTGATCTGGTTTAACACCGAAAAAGCTAACCGCATGGAGCCTTTGGAGAAACAGATTGTCCAACGCTACACACTTTCTTCTATGATGAATCCAGATACCATCGAAGAGCCAGGAATTAAGAGTGCGATCTATCGGGGACTCGAAAGATTTCTTATCGATCTGGTTGAAATATCCACTGGTAAGAAGGCTGAACCCAAACATCCAATCGATGAAATATTGGTTTATCGGCTTCAAAATACGATAAAGACTCTTTCCATTCATTACAAACGGATCATAGAGGAGAAGGTCAAAGGAGATAGAAAGTTTTCAAAGCAACTTCAAGGCTGGTTTATTGAACAGGGATGGAGTTTTTCTTTTCAGGATCAGGATTACAATAAGGCAGCACGTCAGACAGCTTATCTGTTGGTTAATAAGATTCTTTTTTATAGCGTTATACAACCGATTCGACGGTTGGATCCCTTAGAGATTCCAAAAAGCCTTAAAAGTGGTGGGTTACTTCAATCCACCCTACAAGGGTTCTTCAATCTGGTTCTCAAGATTGACTATGAGACCATTTACTCGACTGACTTTATCGATCAGATTGCATTTCCGGACAACAGAGATGTGGTGGAAGAGATTAAGGAATTAATAGAGGTCCTCTCGAAGTATGATTTTTCGAAGATTGGATATGATGTCATTGGCCGAATCTTTGAGAAACTTATTCCCGATGAAGAACGCCATATCCTCGGGCAGTATTTTACTAATCCGGATGTAGTAGACCTCATCCTTCGATTCTGTTTAAAACATGAGACTGACAAAATCCTTGATCCTGGTTGCGGAGCAGGGACTTTCCTCGTTCGCGCTTATCAACACAAAAAACTGATGAATCAGCGTCTGACCCATGAAGAAATCCTTAAGACCATCTGGGGCAACGACATTGCTAAATTTCCGGCACATCTCACTACCATCAATTTGGCTATCAATGACCTCCGATCGGACGAGAACTACCCCAGAGTGATTCAAAAAGACTTTTTTGATCTCTTGCCGGATCGAATGGAGTTCTCATTGCCGAAATCATGGCGGAAGATTCAAATCAAAGGTCTGGGAAAGTTAGAGAAGATCTTAGAACATCCAAGATTTTTTGATGCTATTGTGGGAAATCCTCCCTACACTCGACATCTGGAAATAGAAGACATCCAGGAAAAAGCGGAAGGCTATAAAGAGAAACTGATAACAAGGGCACTTATCGGTCCCGATGGGAGAAGACTTGCGGATATTTCAAAACGGGCCGGTATATATGCTTACTTCTTTATTCACGGGACGAAGTTTTTGCAAAACGGTGGTAGATTTGGTTTTATAGTTTCTAATTCATGGCTTGATGCTGATTATGGAAAAGGATTACAGGACCATTTCCTTTCTCACTATAAACTTATTGCAATTATTGAATCGAAAGTAGAGCGTTGGTTTGAGGATGCAGATGTCAATACCTGTATTGTGGTCCTGGAGAAGGCGGGTGGAGACAAACTAAAAAAAGAACGGGATGACCACCTGGTTCGCTTTACTTATCTTAAGAAACCTCTTCGGCACTTTATCCCGCCTGCAGAGAATATGTGGGTAAAGGAGGTGAATCGAATAGAGGCCGTTGACAAACTCATCAAAACTATCCAGGGCCATTTCGGTTATTATGAAAACGATGACCTACGCATCTATCCCAAAAGCCAGAAAGAACTCTGGGAAGAAGGGTACGACAGAGAGGAAGGAAAATACATTGGTGCCAAATGGGGCAAATACATTCGAGCACCTGAAATTTTCTTCACCATTATGGAAAAAGCAAAGAATCAACTTCTCCCCCTTCGACTATTTGCAGAAGTAAACGAAGGGAAGCCGACGGGAGCTAATGATTTTTTCTACGTAAGGCGAGAGGTGGCTGAGAAGTTTAAGATTGAAAAGCAATATCTTCGGCCTGGCCTTATGAGACCTCGAAATAACAACTTTTTCGAGTTATTACCAAAACATCTTGACCGATATTTCTTTTCTGTGGATGAAGATAAATCTGCTCTAAAAGGGACTGGAGCTCTTTCCTACATTAAGCATGGGGAACAATTAAAGATCCATATAGGAAAAACCTACAAGGGCAAGGCGGTTTGGTATAGGTTTGACGCTCGTGAGGCCGCTGATTTGATACTTCCTTGTGGAATTGGTGATAGAATATATTGTTCACTCAACACAGCCCATGCGATTTCAAGCAATAGTTTTACTGAGATTAGACTTAAAGATAAAAAGTATTTTGAAATTATTTGGTCATTTTTCAATTCGGCATTCGGTTGGCTGTTAATAGAATTGCATGGGCGATCGAGTATGGGTGGAGGAATGCTAAAGGTTGATCCAACAGACATTCGCAAGATGCAGGTTATTTCGCCAGGTCAATTTAAAAAATCGATGTTACCAGAGCTTAAAGATCTCTTGAAGCGCCATGTTGGAACGGTTGAAGAGGAATCTGTTGCACAGGATCGCCAGATAATAGACGATTATATCCTTGGGAATATTTTGGGTCTTTCTCCTCAAGAGCAAGAAGAAGTCCGTGAGGCGGTTAAGGATCTTGTTAAGACTCGGCTTCAAAAAGCACAAAGCCTGAAAAAGGTCAAAAAAACTAAAGAAGGCCTTGACATAGGACTTCTGGTACAAAATGTCTTAAGCCAACTTGAAGAAGATAATATTGCAACTTTTTATAAAAACCAAATCATTACAGTTCCTTGCTATAGTTTAGACCTTCCTGAACGAGCCGGACCTATCGTAATAGAAAAATCTCTTTTTGGATGGCGTTTGAAAATCGGTAAAAAAGTCATAGATTGTTCCAGTGAGATTCACGCCCGTTACTTACGTGTTTTTTCAGAAATGGGTTGGGATCGAGCCATGGTTCCAAAAGATGACCATTATCTTTCCTCCATCATCGATAAATGGGAGAATCTTTTTCAGATCGCCCAAGCGACTCTGGAAGAATATACTTCTTCAATTCTTCAAAACAAAACACAATATCTATTAACCCATACCGTGTGGACAAAATTGCGTGAACATATGATAGAATAGTCGCACAAATGGTTTTAGCAGAGAATAATACCTTACAGCCATGACAGAATGACCAAAGGAGAGCACATGGGAGAACAAAGGCGCGGTGTGCTGCGTTTCGCTGAGATTCATTTGAGGAATTGGCGGAATTTCCTCAGTGTTGATGTTCCACTGCAATGGAGGGCTTTTCTGGTCGGTCCCAATGCTTCGGGAAAATCGAACTTTCTTGATGTCTTTCGATTTCTATCCGACATTGTTACAGTTGGCGGAGGGTTTCAGGAGGCTGTTCTGAAGAGTGGCAGGGGCGGGGTTTCCAGACTGCGATGTCTGGCTACCCGCAGAAATCCCGACATCGTTATCCATGTCTGCCTTGGTAAGTCTGATAGCGAATTTGAGTGGGAGTATGAACTTCATTTTTCACAAGACAAGCGTCAGCAACCTATCGTAAAAAAAGAAAGGGTTGTACACCAAGGGAGGGAGATTTTAGGGAGACCACTTGAAGAAGATCGAAAGGACCCAGCACGTCTGACCCAAACCTATCTTGAACAGATTAACACCAACCAGGCGTTTAGGGAGATCAGTAACTTCTTTGCGTCAGTCCGATACCTTCATATCGTGCCTCAATTGGTTCGAGACCCGGACCGCTCGTTAGGTCGTAAAAATGACCCCTATGGAGGTGATTTCCTGGAGCAAGTTGCCCGGACTCCAGAAAAAACACAGAAGTCTCGACTGAAACATATTCGCAATGCTTTACAGGTAGCCGTGCCTCAACTTGCTGAAATCGAACTCTTTCGTGATGAGAGGGGCGCCCCGCACCTAAGGGGAAAATACGAGCATTGGCGACCTCAGGGTGCATGGCAGACGGAGGACCAATTTTCTGATGGGACATTGCGTCTGATGGGTCTTCTCTGGTCAGCATTAGACGGCACCGGTCCGCTTCTTCTCGAAGAGCCGGAGCTTTCGCTTCATCCGGAAGTCGTTCGTTTCATTCCGCAAATGTTTGCAAGAATTCAACGCCGTCTGAATCGGCAGATCCTTGTCAGCACACACTCATCGGATCTGTTGCGTGACGATGGGATTGGTCTGGATGAGGTGCTTTTGCTCCAGCCAGGTGAAAATGGCACGAGTGTGCGCCCTGCAGGCGAGTTGTTTGAGATCAGGCGCTTACTGGAAGGCGGGCTGTCCATGGCAGAAGTGGCGATAGCGAAAACACAACCACAGCATCCGGAACAACTCCCTCTATTTGGAGATCTCTAAATGTCTGCTGTTACACCAATTGTCATTTCGTCTGCGGTGGAAGGGGTAGTTGATGAAGCAGTGGTCAAGCGTCTCATCGTTGAGGCAGGTGGAGAGATTGGTCCTATCTACGGCAAGAGGGGTAAATCCCTTCTCAGACAAAGAATCAATGGTTATAACAATGCAGCCCGCCACACCCCCTGGATCGTCCTGGTTGATCTGAATCGGGAAGCAGATTGCCCCCCGCCTTTGAAGGCTGTCTGGCTGCCAAATCCGGGGCAATTCATGTGCTTCCGAATTGCTGTAAGAAAGATTGAGGCGTGGCTGCTTGCCGATCGTGAACGTTTTGCATCATTTTTCAGGGTCCGTTTGTCGGATGTCCCAGCAGAACCTGAGTTATTGGATGATCCAAAAGAGGCAGTGATTGAACTGTCACGGCAATCACGAAGTCGTGATATTCGCCTCGACATGGTGCCCCGCCCCGGAAGCGGGCGTAAGATCGGCCCGGCTTACGTTTCAAGGCTTATCGAGTATGTATCTGATCGTCAGAGAGGATGGAGACCCGAACGAGCTGCTCGATCATCAGACAGTCTGAACCGCTCTTTGATTCGTATACGGGAACTGGTTGAAAGTTTAGGGAAAGGCCCTGGGGTCAGGCGTTAGTCATAAAGTAACGGGTTCCTATTTTATAGACTTAATAGCCAGGAGTTGGGCTTCATCATTAATTACGACATCAAGTACCGTATGGGCCGTGATGCCGGAGAGGAAAAAGAAGATTAACTATAAAACTTATATATATAGAAAAGGATACAATTTATGCCAGAGGTGATTTGGTACCTTCAAATTACGGTTGATCGTAAGGTTGCCTACCCTAACGAGGAACTATTTGTCAGTGGGATATTATACAACCCAAATTCTTACCCAATATATGTTGGTTCATGTTACTGGTATTTCACTTGCTATCCGGATTGTAGTCCCGGAGTTAATCAAATAAGTAATACAATTTATCCAAATGGTTCAATTGTTGTGCCCCCTTGGCGATTACCTATTCCAAATGTTCCAGAAGGGCAGTACGAAGCTCAGGTCTCTTTTGACACGTGGGCTTGGAACATGTCGCTCCAAAATTGGCAAGATTTGGGGAGGATATATCCAGAACGTGGAGAATCATTTTCTATAATACATGCACCAAGGTTAAGGGCTTTTATAAGCAGAAGTAATTATGATGTGGATCGACCAATCGTGGAGTCTATAATTTATGTAATCCAACAGTGTGGATTTGATACGCATACTGTTGGAATAAATGAGATTGAAAATGAAGAGGAGAAGGTTCCAGAAAGGATAATTCAAGAGATAGTAAGATCAGATTGCGTTTTCGCAATAGCCACACCTCGTGATATAAGTTCTATTCCTGCCTTTTTCAGGACTTTAACCTGGCTACACAATGAAGTTTCTTTCAGCTATATGGCCAAAAACCCTACTCTCTTAATTTCTGACGAAACGGTTCTGCTTGATGGATTGACAGGAACTCAACAAATACCAACAATAAAATATTCTTCAAGGGACCTAAATGCATTCCTGCAAAGGTTGAATGGTTTGATGCCTGTCATACGAGAGACAATCTTAGGGCAATTATACCAAAAGTGGCAACAAGAGCGGATCAAAGAAATTGAACAAATATGTTATCAAAGTTTTTTAGCGGGTATGGTAGTGCAAAAGAAACTTTTGTTAGAAGAATAGTGATTTAGATAAAATAATTGGATGAAATGGAGGACGCTTGACTCGCGAGGAGCTTCTTGAACTCATTGCTGAAGTTCATCGCCACCAGAGCGAACTAAACGATGTGGAGATAAAATCGGAAAATATTTTAAAAGAATTTGTCATGACAAAACTATCTATGTAAAAAAAAGAGGTGAATTATGAGGGATATTATTAGGCAGTCTGTTCCACGTATCGAGGAGTTGTCAGTAATAAATTACAGGGCCTTACGAAACCTAAACTTAAAAGGCCTTACTCCTTTAACGGTCTTTCTTGGCCCTAATGGTAGCGGAAAGTCAACGATCTTTGATGTGTTTGCCTTTCTTTCTGAATGTTTTTCTGTTGGCCTTAGGAAAGCATGGGACAAACGTGGCAGGTTCAAAGAACTCCGTACCCGTGGGTCTGATGGACCAATCGTTTTCGAGTTGAAATATCGAGAAAAACCGAAGTCACCTATCATCACCTATCATCTTACGATTGAAGAAGAACGCAAAGGACCTTACGTGGCAGAAGAATGGCTACAATGGCGCAGAGGGTCAAAAGGTAAACCTTTCAGGTTTCTCGACTTTGAAAGGGGTGCCGGAAAGGTAATTACAGGAGAGGAACCGGATGAACGTGACCAACGGATGGAAGAGCGATTGGATTCTCCAGAGATGATCGCAGCCAATACCCTTGGCCAACTTGCGAAGCACCCTCGGGTCAGCGCCCTACGTCGTTTTATTACCGGGTGGTACCTTTCCTACCTTACAGCGGAGAATACCCGCGGAACTCCGGAGGCCGGCCCCCAGGAGCGATTATCAGCAACCGGCGATAATTTGCCGAACGTGATTCAATATCTGAAGGAACAGCATGAAGGCCGACTCGATGAAATATTGAAAACTCTTTCCCGACGAGTACCGCAATTGGAGAAAGTAGATGCAGAGCTCATGGCTGACGGGAGACTCCTATTGCAGATCAAGGATGCACCTTTTGAACGTCCGATCTTAGCAAGGTTTGCCTCTGATGGAACGCTTAAGATGCTGGCCTACTTGACAGTCCTTTATGATCCCGATCCCCCTCAATTAGTAGGCATTGAAGAACCCGAGAATCATCTTCATCCGCGGCTACTACCTGAATTGGCTGAAGAGTGCAGAGAAGCGTCAGCGCAGACTCAGTTGATGGTTACAACACATTCACCATTCTTCGTAAACGGACTTAGACCTGAAGAGTTATGGGTGCTCTACCGAGATAAGAGTGGTTATACACAAGCTAAACAAGCTGCCAAAATGAAAGGAATAAGAGAATTTATGAATCAGGGCGCCCTCCTTGGACACCTCTGGGCGGAGGGACATTTTGAGGTTGGCGATCCTTTAACAGCTTCAACAGAATCAAGATAATGATGGCGAAATAAGAAATTCCGGAGGTATGGATTCTCATGCACGTAGAATTTTTGGTTGAAGAACCGTCCGCTGAGGCTGCCCTTTTCAACATCGTTGGTAGGATTCTAAACCGAGACGTTTCTTTCAGAATTCACCCACACCAAGGGAAACAAGATCTCCTCGGGAAATTATTACCACGACTCAGAGGGTATAAGAGCTGGCTACCGGAAGACTGGCGTATTGTTGTGCTGGTGGATGCAGATGACGAAAATTGCAGAATACTTAAAAACAGATTGGAGAATATCGCCAATAATGCAAGGCTGGTGACAAAATCAAGGAAAACGATGGGTTCTTACTTCCAGGTTTTGAATCGTTTGGCAATTGAGGAGCTGGAGGCCTGGTTTTTTGGTGACATAGACGCGGTGCGTTCCTCATATCCTAGTATTCCTTTGAATCTTGGGGAAAAAGCAAAATATCGCAATCCGGATGCCATTAGGGGAGGGACATGGGAAGCCCTCGAGCGGGAATTTAAGAAGGTGGGATATTTCTCTTCTGGAATCTCCAAAATCTTGGTTGCACGAGAGTTATCAGTGTACATGCAACCAGAACGGAACCGCTCCAGGAGTTTCCAGGTATTTCGGCAAGGTCTTTTGGATTTAGTTGGATAATTGGTTGTTTAGTTGATTTGACAAGAAGTTTTTATAGACAATAAAAAGGCCCTTTCGGGCCCGATGGCTTTCGCCATCCACCTCCGGAATTCCGGATTGATTAAATTGTGCCAAATGAAAGATTAAAAAGTCAAGAAAAAAATAACCTATATTTTCTTTCAAACCTTTTCTAATTGGGGAAGGGTTCCTATTTTATCAAGTATCGCATGGGGCGTGATACTGGTG
>DYHU01000445.1 GCA_020724025.1 Syntrophorhabdus sp.
TAATTGTATAGACACTGGCCTTGCTCTGTCATTCCTGGCTTGACCAGGAATCCAGTCTTTTCTCCTGGATTCCCGCCTTCGCGGGAATGACGCTATATCTTGTCAATTATGGACTCCTTCGTAAGCCTTGGAGAACGGTTTACCCAGCTCCATATTCGCGGAAACTTCTATTTGGCTAAACAGTAACCTTTATTTTCATTCCCTTTCGCATCTGGTCGGGTGTTAATGAGAAGAGGGCGTCGAGAAAAGCGGACTTAAATGTTCCTGGCCCATTTGCCCTGAGAGCGGCCTGTTCTCCAGCCAGCCCAAAGAAAGCCATTGCACTCACCGTAGCAACCATGGGGTCGCTCTCCACGGCATTGAAGGCTCCGATGACTGCGGTGAGCATACAACCCGTGCCCGTGACCTGACTCATCATCGGATGCCCGTTCTCCACAATCACTTTCTTCCCGGAAGAGACGATTAGATCCTGGGGGCCACTGGCGGCCACGATCGCTCCTGTTTTTCTCGACAGATCTTCAGCGGCCTGATAAAGATCCGCCGGTCCTGCAACCGCATCGACTCCGGCTAAATGGCCCTCCCTTCCTGCGAGAGTTCCGATTTCAGCCTGATTTCCTCTGATGACCGTAACCCGGAGTACGGATAGAATCCTCTCACAGGACTCGATCCGGAATTTAGATGCGCTCACTCCGACCGGATCAAAAAGGACGGGATGGCCTTCTTTGTTTGCCTGAAGACCTGCCAGAAGCATGGCTTCAATGCGAGCCAGACAAGGTGTCCCTAAATTGAGCATCAATGCATCTGTCCTGGAGGTGATTTCCTCTACCTCTTCAGGAGCAAAAGCCATGATGGGGCGGGCGCCGATGGCATGGAGAGAACCGGCGACTTCATTGGCAGTAACCCAGTTGGTAATAGCGTGGACAACGGGCTTCTGTTTCCGAACCTTTGTAAGAACCTCTATGAGGTTCTCCGCCTGAAAGATCATTGTTTTCTCTCCTTTAGGAATAAAAAAACCGACCCCGAAGGGTCGGCATCATTTTCCAGACTGTCTGTCGATTCCTCCGCTGGTATTATCCAGGTCAGGTTCAGCGGGTCGGTGACTGTCCGGTCACCCTCTCAGCCAGGCTCATCCCAACTCCCCGCGACAATTTGAAATCTATAACTAAAAAAAGTATAGGACAGGTTTAAGGTGAAGTCAAGTTGACCGATAAAAGAACAAATGATTCTAAAAGGTCATCAGTGTCTCAAATTGACTTAAAAAGGGATGTACAGTGGGGAGAAATGGAGATTGTGAAAGAGGCTCCGGGCAAAAGACCGGAGCCTCTTTCAGGGATTTTTAGATTTTTGTTTTAGCTTACCACAACAACATTTGTTGCCTGAAGCCCTTTCGGACCCTGGGAAACCTCGAACTCGACCTCATCGCCTTCATAAAGGGATTTGAAACCATCCCTCTTAATGGCGGAGAAGTGAACGAAGACATCATTTCCGTCATCTCTGGAAATGAACCCGAAGCCCTTCTTCTCATTAAACCATTTCACTTTACCTTTGGCCACTACAACTCACCTCCTTTCTTCTTTTAAACTTCGGTAAGTTGTAATAGCCTTTGGTCCTTAAAAAAAAGCCACAAAAGTTTTCAGAAGCACTTTTGTGACCTTTCGTTGATCCAAAACATATACTTCTTACAACCTACAAAAAAAATTATGGCACATTGTTTCTTAAAAGTCAATGGTTTTTTTATAAGCGAATATCATTAGGGATTTCATGGAGATAGGTATGTTTGAGCGTCTTTTCCGCCCTCTCAATCTCAAAGGTGACGGCATGGAGTGTTTTTGAGATCAACTGACCCGGGTTGATAGAGAGCGTTTCTCCAACCCAATCAACATAGGAACCTGAAAGCTGTGGCGCCTCATGGATATGGCCGTGGAGGGTCAAGAGGGGTTGATACGATTTAATGAAGGCTTTGATGGATCGGCTCCCTGCTGATTTTCCTCCCTGAATCTGATCGAGCCGGGTTCCAAAAGGAGGGGAGTGTGTCATATAGATCGTCCTCTTCGGGAAGAGGGGTTTTGGAAGTCGATCCAAATCCTCTCGAATCGTTTCCCGACTCCTTAGGTAGAGGTAGGGATCGATGGCGGTCAGCTCGTCACTTTGGTCAGAGGTTCTGATATAAGATGGATTCTTCTGGGGAGGCCAGGGCGATTCAGAGTCATCCATCTTCTCATAATCCTTTGGCCGAAAAGGAGTGGGAGGGACAAAAGGATAGCCGACGATTTCGTATCCATTTCTGAGTCGGTAGATTTTCTGGTTGAGATCGATCAACCCTTC
>DYHU01000446.1 GCA_020724025.1 Syntrophorhabdus sp.
GAATGAAATTGAAAAAGATGGATACCCGAATCAAGAAGATTAAGAAGGCGGCCCAGGAATTAAAAGAACTCTCTGGTGGAATCCAAGCGGTCGATCGGAATGCCAGCCGGATCCTCGCCTCGGTGAAGATGCTGGAAATCAACATATCCGATATCTTAGAGCTGGAGGCTTAATTGGAATATTTGGGATAATGGAATGTTGAGATGAGAAGCAAAAGACATGATCAAGTCCTCCTGTTTTGTTACCCAATACTCCATCATTCCACCATTCCACTCTTCCTGGTAGTTTGCTCAAAGTTTGATCCACTTGGGAACCACGACAATGCCTGAGGCGGTCACCGTGAATCGTTTTGCGTCTTCGTCCAGATCGTAACCGATCTTTGTCCCTTCGGGGATATGAACGTCCTTGTCAATAATCGTCCTCCTGATCTTTGCATGCCTCCCCACATCCACCCCTGATAGGAGGATGGAATCCTCGATTTCCGCATAACTGTGGACCATCACCCTTGGCGAAAGGATCGATCGCTTTACGCTGCCTCCGCTGATGATCGAGCCATGGGAGAGGATCGAGTTGAGAGCCGTGCCAATCCTCCCTTCTTCTATCAGGACGGTTTTAGCCGGTGGATAGGGTTGTTGATGGGCGAGGATGGGCCACTCCGAATCGTAGAGGTTGAGCTGGGGGGTCACGGAGATGAGATCCATGTTCGCCTCGTAATAGGCATCGATCGTTCCCACATCCTTCCAGTATCCCGCCCCCCCGCAATCGCCCTGTCTGAAATCGAAATGAAAGACTCGATCCTTTTTAATCATCGCGGGGATGATATCTTTGCCAAAATCATGACCTGAATCGGACCGGGCATCTTCGATCAAACGCCTTACCAGTATCTCCGTATTGAAGATATAGATTCCCATCGATGCCAGGATTCCTTCCGGGTCTCCGGGAATAGTCCTGGGTTCCTCAGGTTTCTCCTGAAATCCCATGATCCTCCCCTCCCGGTCTACTTCCATGACGCCAAACTCTTTTGACAAATTTCGATCCATCCGGATGGAGGCCACGGTTAAATCCGCTCCCTTCTCCAGGTGAAAGGCAATCATCTTCCGGTAGTCCATCTTATAGATATGGTCGCCGGAGAGGATGAGGACGAGATCCGGCTTTTCGTGCTGCAAGGTATAGATATTCTGGAAGATGGCATCAGCCGTTCCCTGATACCAATGCTCATCGATTCTCTGTTGGGCCGGAATGACCTCTATGAATTCCCCCAGGGCGGTGGAGAGAATGTTCCAACCTAATTGGATGTGGCGATGGAGGGAGGTCGATTTATACTGGGTGAGGATATAGATATGTCTGATCTCTGAATTGAGACAATTGGAGAGGGTGAAGTCAATGATCCGGTAGATACCCCCAAAAGGAACAGCCGGTTTGGCTCGATCCCGGGTAAGGGGATAGAGTCTCTCGCCTCGCCCCCCTGCCAGGAGCATGGTGACAACCTTCTTCATCTGGCCTTACCTTTCTCCAGCAGTTCTTTCACCTTCGTTTTCAGCTCTTCGAGATCGCTTGACTTCGTCACATAGGCATCCGCCACCCAGCTCATGAAGTCCTCGCGATATCCGGAGTAGGAAGTGTTGAGGATGATGGGGATCTTTCTGTCCTTTCCAACGATCCGGCCAAGAGCCTCCATTCCATCCATCACAGGCATGACGATGTCGAGGATGATCAGATCAGGCTTCCCCTCTTCCAATTTCTGGATGGCCTCTTTCCCATTCCGGGCGGTGATGACTTCATAACCTTCCGCCTCCAGCTCCTCCTGATAGAGAAGCCTCAGGCCCTCCTCATCCTCCACCACCAAGATCTTCTTCATAAAACTATTATTGATAATCTCCTGAGAAAAAACAACCTTTTTTTCAATCCCTTAACTCCCCTCACCCCATCCCTCTCCCCTCCGGAGGGGAGAGGGGAGGGTGAGGGGCAACTCCGAACTCTAAACTCCGAACTTCTTTATCTCTTTTTCACTTTTCCCCTCTGCTCAATGGCCAGCTTGCATTCGGCGCAGATGAACCGTGGAAGGGTATGCGGGTACGCGATCTTTTCTTCTCCAAACCCCCAATCGATGATATCCCGGACCAGCAGTTCCTCTTTAAAGGCATGTCCAAGACAGAGTCCCATCCCGCAGACGATACAGATGGCCACTGCCTCCTCATCCACTCCCTGCTTCGCACAGACATAACATTTCATGGCTGCTCCTCCTTCTCGGGTGAACCCGTATAATCAGTTTCTATCATGGAAAACCAAAAAAATCAAAGTGGATATCTGTTTGAGGCGAATTT
>DYHU01000447.1 GCA_020724025.1 Syntrophorhabdus sp.
ACCAATCTTAATCACTGATACCACCCTGAGAGAAATCCATCATGACCAGTGGGCCACCAAAATCAGGCTTAAGGATATCCTGCCGGTAGCTGAAGCCATAGACCGGGCTGGATACTATTCAGTTGAGGTCTGGGGTGGGGCTAATTTTGAGGTTGCCCTCAAATATCTTGGCGAAGACCCTTGGGAACGTTTAAAGCAGATAAGGAAAGTTATTAAGTCTACTCCCCTTCAGATGTTGCTCGCCAGCCAAAATATAGTCGGAAGCAGGCCTTACCCTGATGATATGCTGAAGGCCTTTGTAGCCAAATCCATAGAAAATGGGATTAAGATCTTTAGAATTGTTGATGCCCTGAATGATGTCAGGAATATGGAGCTGGCTATATCTACGGTCAAGAAAGAAGAGGCAAAGGTTCAGGGGAACATTTGCTATACCATCAGCCCGGTTCACAACTTAGATTATTATCTTAAATGCGCCGTTCAGCAGACAGATTTAGGGATCGACTCCCTTTGTATCAAAGACACTTCCGGTAGCCTTGCTCCTTATGCTGCTTATGACCTGGTCAAGGCCTTGAAAGAGAAGTTTGACATCCCTGTTCAGATCTACGGCCATTCATCTAATACCTCAACGATAGCGACCTATTTGAAAGCTATTGAGGCTGGGGCGGATATAATTGATTGCGCGGTCTCACCTCTGGCCATCCGGACAGCTCAACCAGTGGTTGAGGTTATTGCGGCTATCTTTAAAGATACCAAATATGCTCCGGGCATTGATCTCTCTGTAATCAAAGAGATATCAAATCATTTTGAAAAGGTGGTCGATTCAGGGCGACTATCCAGACCAAAGCGGTTTATGTTGGAAGCGGTTGTTATCACCCATCAAATTCCAGATGAAATGATCGCTAATTTAATCACTCACCTGGAGCAGCAACATGCCCTGTCCAGATTAAAGGAGGTTCTGGAGGAGATTATCCAAATAAGGCAGGAAATGGGATATCCTCCCCTTGTTCACCCTATCGAGCCCTCTTAAATGTCCTGGCAGGCGAAAGATATAAATTTATCCCAAAAGAGGTTAAGGCTTATTTTAAGGGTTGCTACGGAAACCCTCCTGGCTTAATGGATGGATGGGTAAAAAATAAACTTCTGGGCGAAAAAGAGCCAATCCAGTGCCGTCCCGCTGATGTCCTTGCTCCAGCCATTTCCGAAGCTAAAAAGAAACTCCCGGCCTCTCTGATCGAAAAGGAAGAAGACATTATCACCTATTGTCTCTTCCCCCAAAGTGCCCTCACATTTTTCGAGTGGAGAAGAAACCCTGAGACACATCCCTTCCCGGACGAAAAAGCCCTTGAAGAAAAATTAACTAAAGAATTGGAGATAGAAGAAGTCATTCGATTTGCTTATCAAGAGGATCTTTTGGAACTTGAAATTACTGAAGGAAAAAACAGAATCAGCCTCAAACGTGACACATCTTTTGCTGAAGAGATACCCGCACCTGTTGCAAAAAAAGAAACAGAAGAAGCGCCCCTGACCCATCTTGTTCCTGTTATCTCGCCTTTGGTAGGAACCTTTTATCAGGCTTCTACCCCGGATCAACCACCCTTGGTAAAAGAAGGAGGTACCGTCAAGCAAGGAGATACCCTGGGCATCATTGAGGCAATGAAGCTCTTTAATGAAATCAAATCCGAGGTTACCGGCCGGGTAGCCAGGATATTGGTTGAAAACGCTCAAACCGTAGAAGCCGGAGAGACACTCTTCCTTATCGAACCTGGGATTTAATACATTAGAACGTAGATTAGCCAAGAGCCAATAGGCAATAGGCAATAGGGAATAGGGATGTAATTTGCAACAATAAATTGGCCTTGTTCATCGTTTCGGCCACTAGCTCAAGTGGCAGGCTGTAAATATTCTTTCCGCTTTGGTTGTAACCGGTCTTGAGCTGGCCTACCTGGAAGATCCACCCGTTCCAGTAAATATTTAAATATATCTCTTGGCTTTGACCCAAAAAACCGTTCTGCTGCTGTGGTTTCATCACTACGCTTCACAAAATAATTGTGAACTGTAGTCAAAACTGACAACTTTCGGTCGCTGAGTCGATGCAAACCGTGGTGTCGGAGTGTCAATTGTCCATTACGACCTTCTACACAAGAACTCGAACGCTGAAACAATTGGGCACACTCCTTGGCCACATGCTCGATCACCAACTTTTCTTCTTCACCAAGGCCTCTAAATGGTCCATCCCTTGCCAAGAGAGGCGTAAGTAATTCTTCTGATCTCTCACGAAGTTTGTGTCGCTGCTCTGCACCCGTTACTTTTTCTGAAAC
>DYHU01000448.1 GCA_020724025.1 Syntrophorhabdus sp.
AAATGGAGTTGCGCGGGCGTTGGTATGAGCGGGTTGCGCACTATGTTCGCACGCGAGACGCGAAATTTTTGTCTTATGCGCGGCAAGACGCGCGGATTGTCCTACGGTTGGCCGAGTATCTGACCGCGGAATTTGAGCGGTCGGGTATCAATTTTGACCGTCCTATCTCTTGCGCGTCCTTAGCCTACCGGCATTTTCGCCACACATTCCGCGCGGCAAGTCCGGCCGAAAATGCCGAAGCAGAACGAACTTATTTTGGCGGCCGATTTGAGATTTTTTGCCGCGGCAGTCTGGGCACGGCGGAGTTGTGGGATATCAATGCCGCGTATCCGTCGGTGATGGCGGAGTTGTCCGACATATCGAAGATGGTGTATATCCGCGGCCAACAGTTACATGACGATGCCGCTTATGCGGCGATAGGATGTCGCGTGCGCGTGAGCGAGCAGTATGCGGGCATCATACCCTATCGGGCGCATCATAATCTCATAATATTTCCGCACGGCATGTGGACGACATATCTTGACTTGAGCACGTTTCGGCGCGCGTTATCTCTGGGCATGATACAGGATGTCTATGCTGTCGGTCAGTGGATACCGACAGTGTTGCCGGAGAGACCGTTTGCGGTGTTGGCAGATTTTTATCGTCGGCGCAAGGCGGGCGTGGCAGGGGGGCATGCGCTGAAAATTGTCGCCAATGCCTTGTATGGCAAGTTTTGTCAGTCGGACGTCCGTTGGCAGTCCAAGGATGTTGTGGATGCGACGGCCGAGTTGTGGGCAGGGCGCGGTTGGTATCGGCGCGAGACGCGCGCGCCGTTTGCGATTATGGCTTACGCGGCGGAAATAACCGCACGGACGCGGTTGCGCTTGTGGGATTTTGCGCAGATTGTCGGGTGGGACAATATCTACAGTTACCAGACGGACGGTGTGATATGTCGGCCGCAAACGAAAATAAAACATTCTGACGCCTTTGGCGCGTGGGGGCGGAAAGGTGTTGCGCAAAAGCTACTGATTGTCGGCAACGGATGGTATCAATATCAGACTGAGGACGGGAAGGACATTGTCCATGCACGGGGCGTTCCCCTGGGGTTTTCCTTACGGGAAAGACTGGCGCGGGCACGCGGAAAAATCTTGACATTTGGCCGTCGCCATGTTATAACGATGACGGAAGCCCTGAGAGAGCAGGGTGAGTTGAATGCCATGGTATGGCGAACGCGCAAGGTCAATGTCAACATGGATACCAAGCGATTGTGGCCGTCTGAGATGACCGCACGCGAGTATCTGACGCGGCGGCAAGGGTCGCGTATGCGTTTTGTGTTTGAAATGTGATTTTTTTGGAGTAAAGAAGATGAACGAAGATGCGAAAAAAAAGGTAGGCGAGTTGCGCCTTGCGGCGGGGCGATTGGAGCGTGCGGCGGGCAAGCCCGAAAATAAAACGAAGGCAGATGAGATACTGGCCGCATTGGCTACGCTGAATGAACGCATTGATGGACTGGTGGCGGCCTTGACTACGCCCGCGCCCGATACGGATGCGGATACCGATGCGGATGACTTGTTGTAGGATTGTTTTTTTTTCGCGGGGGCTAAGCCTATGACGTCTGAAGAAACATCGTCGGATGCGCAAAGGGAACAAATGCAGGAAGGCCTAGATGCAGTAGCTCAAGAGATGCAAGAGCGAGCTAGACCGCAAGTGGTGTCTGATGCCGCGCCGAGCAAGCGACGGCGGCGTCCAAGGTCGCCTAGAGCGGCGACGGTGGAGCGTGAACCGGATGTGAGTCCTGAAGTTACCGCGTCGGTCAATGCCGCGTTTGGGTTGGTGGCCGCATTGCCTTATGATTTGCTCGCACGGCGGAATATCGTGTGGACGTTGACAGAGCAGGAGCGAGCGAACCTAGGGCAAGCGGCACGGGTGCTGGCCGACCGTTACATCATGGACTGGTTGCGGGATTACCCTGAGCTAGCGGCCTACGCTCTGGTCAACGTGGTCATATTGTTACCGCGAGTTATGACAATCTGGAGTGCTCAACATGCTACAAGTAGTGCTCGGCCGTCGGGGGTCGGGCAAGACGACCTTGGCAAAGACACTGCTAGGACAATTGCATAAGCCCGTCATTATCTGGGACACGATGCGCGAGTATCCCGACTTCGGCCATATCTATTGTGATATGGCCGATTTTTTGTCGGAGTGTGAGCTTACCGGCGCGTGGACGTCCTCTGTTCTCTGGTTGCATGATAGGGATTTTGCGACGGTGTGTGAGCTTATATATCGCGTCGGGCATGTTTTTTTTTGCGTCGAGGAGATTGACCTATACGCTA
>DYHU01000449.1 GCA_020724025.1 Syntrophorhabdus sp.
AGCCTCCCGGTTCCCCTGCAACAATGATTTTATTGATCGCGAGATCTTTCGCAGGATCGATCCCTTCCTTAAGTGCCGTCTCACCTAAGAACCACGCATAGGAGGGAGTTGTCCAGGTGATGTTGGGTTTGAATTGTTTCATGATGAAGAGGAGCCTTTCTGAAGGAATGGCCCCTCCCCAGATGCAGAGGGCTCCGACCCTCTGGGCGCCAATCACATCAGGACCTCCAATGAAGAGGGTGAAGTTGAGGGCATGGAGGTATCGATCCTTTGGCCTCATCCCAATCCCCCAGAAGAGCCTCGCCTCCACATCCTGAAATTCATCAAAATCCTTGGCAGTGAATGGGGAGAGAGTTGGAACTCCGGTGGAGCCGCTGGAGGCAGAGACGTAGATGATTTCATCCTCTGGCACAGCCACCATGTCTCCCAAATCCGGGGCCGCCAGTTGTCTGTCTCGCTCCACCTTTTTATTGGTGAAGGGAAGTTTTTGAATATCCCCTAAATACTTCAGGTCTTTCGGTTTAACCCCTTTTTCATCAAAAGACATTTTATAATAAGGAGAATTTTTGTAAGCATAGGAAATTTCATCTCTAAGAAGTTGAAGTTGTAAGGCTTCCAACTTTTCCCTCGGCATTGTCTCAATCTCTTCATCCCAGTATTTTCCTCTTGGTTTACTCATCCCTTTTCCCTCCCTCAATCTTTCAGACCTGACAATTCTTTAGCCAATCGCTTCTTCTCCTCCAGATTTGCTAACCTCTCCACCATGACCCTCTGGGCTTGAACCGGACCAGCCCCATGCCAGGTCCCCGGGCCGTGCTGACCCGCTATCCAATGCTGGAGGAATTTTGTGATACGCATTCTTTTGGAAGCCGGGACTTTGGTCTTGTAATATTTTTCTATATAGGCTTTCGTTTCAGGATTCCTCAACTCCCTTTCCGAAGGCATGGTCACGACCAGGCCTCCTGCCAGATCTCCAGCCAACTTCATGATCTCCCAGAAGCCATGGGCAATATTGAGCTTCGCAATGTTGCCGAACATATCATCCGGCAGATAGACCCCTGACCCTATGGGTTCTTCTATCCCCTTAAAGGCTGAAGCCCATGTGCAAGCCCGGGCGGTCTCACTGAGAGTGATCATATCCGTGATCTTATCTCTGACTTGGGGAATTTTTTCGATCCCATTATATTCGACCAAAAGCTGGGTGGCACCAATAATGAGATCTGCAAAGCCAACCTTGCATGCCCCTCCACAGTTCATCCGATGGATTTTGGCAAATCGGGAGACAAGATGCCGTGTAAATTCCACTTCCCCACACATAAAGACTCTTTCCCAGGGGATGAAGACATCTTCAAAGACCATGAGAGAAGTCTCTCTAAGACCGTAGAGAGGATTGCCTAATTCCAACACATCCTCAGCTTCATTTCTCTCCGCCGTAAACGGGGTATATTGACAGATATAAGTGATCCCTTTTGAGCCATTGGGAACAGCAAAGGCCACAGCAAAATCCTCCTCACCCTTCTTCAAAGCTTGCCCGGCGATGACAATCGTCTCATTGGCCGCAATCGCTCCGCTCTGATTGACCTTCGCCCCTCTCACCACAATTCCATCTTTCCTCTTCTCAGAGATGTGTAGGTAGACATCCCGGTCTTCCTGCTCCAATGGTCTTTTCGATCTATCTCCTTTTGCATCGGTCATTGCACCGCTGCAGGCTAGGTCATTATCCTGAAGATACTTAAGATACTCATTAAATCTCTCGTGGTAATGGGTCCCTAAGCTCCTATCCATCTCCCATGTCACGCTGACCAGGGCCGTGATGGCATCACATCCAACACAGCGGTAGTTACAGGTACCAACTTTCTGAGAGGTCAACAATGCCATCTCCGCTCGCTTCTTTAAATCCTCAACGCTTCGGTTTACATGAAGGGATCGATTGATCTTTTCGCCTGTGAGATGGGAGTGGGCCGTCATGATCTCCTCATGCTCAAAGGCCAGATCATAGATCTTGGCGGTGGCATCGATGACCGATTTGGTAGTGGGATTGGCAAAGAGATCTTCTACTCTTTTCCCACCCAAATAGACGCGGGGCTTTTGTCCCCTAACACTTTTTCGATAATCTTCAGAAGTTTTAAGCATCTGTTTTTCCCTTTCTGCTCTTGAATTCCTGACCCACAAAAAGAAAAACTAAAAAGACTTAGGTCTTCTTAGCCCCCGGTCGTCCGGTCAGCATAGTAGTAAAATAAATTTTGCTTTAAACCCCTTTGATCAAATCGCAGAGCATTTGGGCAGTCTTCTCAACAATTTC
>DYHU01000450.1 GCA_020724025.1 Syntrophorhabdus sp.
GCTTTAACGCCATTCGCGGGAACG
Organism: Syntrophorhabdus sp.; assembly: GCA_020724025.1. The sequence continues at coordinate 25 of DYHU01000450.1, forward strand.
ACCACTGCGACCCGACAGCTCTACATGTCTGGAAATGCGACGCTTATGGCCGCCCGTGAGGTTCGAAAGGTTTTAATCAAGAAGGCAGGAGAGATTTTGGGAATCGATCCGGGGAGGCTTGATCTGGTGGACCGGGAAGTGATCGACAAGGGAGGAAACGGAAAGAGTCTTCCCCTTAAAGAGGTGGTGAGGGCCTGTGCCTCTGATGGACTTCCTCTTTATCATGTCGCTCTCTTTAAGGCTCCCTTCCGGAACGTTGCTTCCTTTGAAAGGATTGAGGGGCAGGTCTTCCCCGATTTTACATTCGGCACCCATGGTGCAGAGGTCGCTGTAGATGAGGAGACAGGGAAGGTGGAGGTGCTGAAGCTTGTCTCCTGTTTTGATGTGGGGAGGGCCATCAATCCATTGAGCGTGGAGGGCCAATTGGAGGGCGGAGCGATCTACGGGATGGGGTACGGGTTGACCGAAGAGGTGATCTTAGAGGAAGGTGTGACCCTGACGCCTTCGCTCTCTGAATATCTCCTGCCCACTTCAATGGATGTGCCAGATGTTGAGACGATCCTTATTGAATCAGGTGATGGTGTGGGTCCCTTCGGAGCCAAAGGAGTAGGTGAGCCCTCGGTCTGTTCGGTCGCCCCTGCCATCTGCAATGCTGTATACGACGCCATTGGGGTAAGGATTTATGACCTGCCATTAACGCCGGAAAAAATCGTAAGGGCAATGAAAGAGCAAAAAGCCCCTCACCCCCTCCCTCTCCCCAGGGAGACTGTGTCGCAATTAGCCGTTAGCCCTTCGACACGCTCAGGACGAACGGCTAAATAATTGATTTTTAATATGCTGTGGTCCGTTCGTGGTGAGTCCCGCGAAGCGCGGGATCGAACCATGAACGGACTTATGACACAGTCTCAGGGGGGGAGAGGGGAAGGGTGAGGGGGGGTGATGAGTGAAATGGATGATTCCCAATATCATGCCATAGGGAAAAAATCTATCCGCAAAGATGGAATGGCCAAGGTGACCGGTCAGGAGGTCTACACCACTGACCTCTTATTGCCCAGAATGCTTCACGGCAGGGTCCTGAGAAGTCCCTTCCCCCATGCAAGAGTCAAAAGCATTGATACAGGAGCCGCCGATAAGATGGGAGCGGTCTGCATCACCTTCAAAGAAGTTCCAAAGATAAAGTATGCGGAGCGCATCGTTACCATCCCACAGAAGACCTTTAAGGACAGGCATGTATTGACCGATAGGCCGCGCCATGTAGGGGAGGCGATTGCGGCTGTTGCCGCTGAGACAGATGAACTGGCAGAGAAGGCCCTGAATTTAGTCAAAGTGGAATATGAGAGATCGCCTGCGGTCTTCGATGCCTGGGAAGCGATGAAGCCGGAGAGCCCGGTTCTCCATGAGACCATTCTCTTCGGTCATGAAGAGATTGAGGTCAGGAATAATATTGCCGCCGCACGGGAGATCGCCGAAGGCGATATTGAGGAGGGTTTTAGAGAAGCGGAGATCATCCTCGGAGATGAGTTTAAGACGGGCCGTGTCTATCATGCGCAGATGGAGACCAAGTCCGTGGTGTGCCGGCCCGAGGCGGATGGCGGAATTACAGTCTGGACAACGACACAGACGATCCACAATGTGAGGCAACTCTTAGGTGAAATCTTCCAGATTCCCCTGAGCAGAGTCAATGTGAAGCGAATGGCTCTGGGAGGATCCTTCGGATCAAGCATTCAGATGAATTCAGTCGTTCCCATTGGGGTGGCCCTTGCCCTGAAAGCGAGGCTACCGGTCAGGATCGTCTCAACCCGGGAAGAGGATATGTATGATCACTGTAAATATCCTTCCTGGATTCAACTCAAACTCGGAGCAAAGAGAGATGGCACGCTCGTGGCCGGTCACATGAAGGTGATCGTGGATATCGGCGCCCATAATACACAAGCCTATCCCCTTCTTGGATGTATGGCAGGCTGGTGGGTCTCACTTTATCGCCTTCCTCATCTCAAGTTCGAGGGCAAGGCAGTCTACACGAATAAAGTTCCTGCCTGTGCCATGCAGGGCTTTGGAAATCCGCAGGTGACCTTTGCGGTTGAATCGATGATGGAGGTTCTGGCAGAGCGACTGGGCATGGATTCCATTGAGCTCCGCCTGAAGAATTATGTCGGTCTGGGCGAGACCTTCTGGGGGCAGGGACCAACGGTTAAGTCGATCATCCGTAGTTGCGGCGTGGAAGAGATGCTTCAGAAAGGCGCCGAGCTCATCGGATGGAGAGAGAAAAGAAAAG
>DYHU01000087.1 GCA_020724025.1 Syntrophorhabdus sp.
GTTTTATGAATAAATCATATGAAAAGAAGGATGGAGTGTCAAGGAAAAACTCAACCAAAATTCTATCCAAAAATATTTGAAATTTCCCAATCATCCCCTCCCACGTTGGGGAAGGGAGGTTTTTTTGTGTAAAAATGTTAGAGATAAATCCTCAGACTTTATCGTGTAGGAATCCGATTCATGGCAGAATGCTATTTCCCCAGTCCCTCCAGAATTCCCTTCAGGTAGCCGATGGAGCGGCTGGCGATCGTTTGAGGGTCGGGTTCGAAACTGAAGACTTCGACGGAGATGTAGCCTTTGTAGCCATTTTTAAGCAAGGCCTTCAGGATGGGCTCAAACTTTGTCTCACCGAAGCCCGGTCCCATCCCATTGGCATCATTCATATGGACATGGCGAAGGTATCCGGAGTCCATGGCCTGGAGAAGGGCTCCTGTTAATGATTTCTCAGAGACGGAGGCGCTCCGGCAGTCAAACACCATTTTAAGATTGGGATGCCTCACCTCTTTTACAAAGCGAATGGTTTCTTCTACGGTGTTGAGGAAGTTGGTTTGGGGAGGGGCGAGGGGTTCGATACAATAGATCACATTTCTCTGCCGGGCGGCCTTCAGGGATACCCTGAATGTCTCTTTGGCAAAATCCCAGGACTCTTTGAAGTTCCATCCCTCTTTGATCGTCCTCTGGTGGGGTGAGCCGTGGATGAGAACCTTTCCGCCGATATCGGCGCAAAAGTGGATGAGCGCTTCGATATACTCCTGGGTCTGGATGCGGATGAACTCATCGGGGTGATTGATGTAGAGCCCCTCGGGCTTCACGAGAAGCCAGTGGAGACCTGCGATCTCAATGCCGTTCTTCTCTGCGGCGCGGCGGATCGCATTTCTCCTTTTCGGTGATATTTCCGTCACAGAGTCCGCCAGGGTAAAAGGTGCGATCTCCACCCCGTCGTAACCCAATTTCGCCGCATACTCGAAGACCCTTTCGATAGACCATCCCTGAAAAAGTTCATTGCAGATGGAGATCTTCATTTGATTTCCTCCAAAGCTTTTTTTTCAATCCGCTCAAGCTTCTCCTTCTGCGGTCCGCTCAGATGCTCGGAGGGCGAAGCGTTTAAAAACATTTTAACACGATCTTCCGCCACTTCAATCAATTTCTTCTTGCCTGCCATTTCCCAGACAGCCCATCGCTCACGGCTCAAGAGATCGGTGAGTCGCAACTCGCCTTTGAAATACCGGAAGGTATGTTCGCTCTGGAGATAGTTTCCTTTCTGTCCCATTTCTTTGATCACAGGGAGAGCCATCCGCTCCTCATCCATTTCGATCCCTTTAAAGGCCCGGAGAACCCCTGCCGCAATCTCATTATCCATGATCGCCTGCTCCGGGCAGAGGGAGAGGGTGGATTCAAGATTTCCGATTCCCCATATGAGATTAACCCCTCCGAGGCCGTGGAGGAGTCCGAGGAGCGTTTTTTCATAGGCGGCCTGGGCATCCGGGATCTTGGATTCGGTGCTCATCCAGGAGGCTGAAGGAAGATTGTGAAAATGGGCGATGGCGCTTCCGGCAGCTCCTAACAGCCCTCCCTCCGGCGCGCCGGTCAGGGTCTCCGCCACTTTCATATCGAAGGTGTGGGAAAAACCGAGATTGAAGACAACGGGTCTGCCGGGCTCGAGGAGCTGGGCAATCGCCACTCCGCTCAATGCCTCTGCATTTGCAAGGACGAGCGACCCTGCCAGCGTCACCGGACCGGTTGCTCCCGAGATGACCTCCGAATTGATCATGAGGGGAATGGAGTATCCTGAAGAGACACGGAAAACCTCCAGAGCCGAATCCGACCAGCGGAGAGGGCTGACGCATGTAAATCCGAGGCTGAAAATAGGATGGTCCTTCAAAGACCCTCCGTCGAGAAGGACATTGGCCATTTCAAGGATGACCTCTATCCCTCCGGGCGTGAAGATGACGGGACGAAGATGTTTCCGGGTATGTTCCGCCATTGCCCGGAAACCGACAAAGTCTCTGGCAGAAGGAGGGTAATCCGAAAGATTCGTTCCCACAATGGCGTGAAGATGAGGGAGATGATCTGCCACGCGGCAGAACTCGACATAGAGGTCCCGTGTGAGTTCCCTCCTCTCCGATCCGCGAAAGTAAAACAGGGCGTTTCCAGTCCAGAAGAGGGGAGGGGAACCGGGTTTTACCTCAAGCGTTGTTCCCGCAAGGTCTTCGAATCGAATCGAACGAGGGGTCTTTTTGAGCGATCCTTCTATCAACGAAGGCGGGAAGAAGAGGACGGAGTCACTTCCTTCTTTTGCCCCTGCATCGAGGAGAAGCCGGCGAACCATGGGATGGCCTACTTTGACACCCACCTCGGAGAGAATCTCCAGGCTCGCCTCATGGATATTTTTTATTTCGGATCTCAAAAGAAATTCGTGGATTCTTTTATCACTCAAATGGCTTCCCCTTCTGTCCCTACTTCTTCTTCTGCCTGATTCCTAAGCCTCGCCACACTGTCTCACGGGTCTCGCTCATCATACTCTTGAAATGGGGGGTTCGTGCGATGGCCGTCAATGCGGTTAGAACGATCAGGACGATGCAGATCGGCCGTGTAAAAAGAGGAGTGATCGCACCAGATGTCAGCATGAAGCTTCTCCGTAGATTTTCATCCAGCATATCACCCAGGATGATACCGAGGATGAAAGGGGCGTCAGCAAATTCAAACTTTCTCATTGCATAGCCGATGACCCCAAAGATTAACATAACCAGAATGTCAAATATCCTTGCACTGATTGCAAAAGAACCGATGGCGCAGAGGATAAAGACAATAGGCATCAGGATTGCGGTTTTGATATTCAATATCTTCACCATGGTCCTGACCATGGAGAGGCCGAGAATCAGCATGGCAAATGTTCCGATAAGGAACATGGCTGAGACCGTATAGATGTAGTGAGGTGTTTCGATCATCAGAAGGGGGCCTGGTCTCATTCCATGGAGCCACATGGCTGCCATCAGAACCGCTGCTGGAGGACTTCCTGGAACGGCCAAAGCCAGCACTGGAATGATGGCTCCACCAACGCAAGCATTATTTCCAGTCTCTGCCGCGATGAGGCCCTCTTCAGAACCGTGGCCAAATTTCTCAGGAGTTTTACTCGCCCGTTGGGCAAAATCATAGGAAACATAAGCGGCAATGTTTTCTCCTACGCCTGGGATGGCTCCAATGATGACTCCAATGATGCCCGACCGTACAATATTCTTTTTATTGTCCCATAGATCTTTCATTTTTGGAATCACCCTCTTTATTTGCATCGCCTTTTCCTGTTTCTGGATATCAGACAATGCATTGAGGACCTCTGGAATGCCATATAGACCCACTAAAGCAGGGATGAGTGAAAGTCCTCCGGAGAGTTCAATGCTCCCAAAAGTGAACCTGGGATAGGCCTGGATCACATCCATCCCGATCATAGCAATAAAGAGGCCCAATACACCTGAGATCCAGCCTTTAAGGGGATCTTTGGGTGCGGTTAAATTACCGCAGATGACGATCCCGAAAAGGGTCAGCCAGAAGAATTCAAAAGACCTGAATTCCAGGGCAATCGCTCCGAGCCATGGGGTGAAGAAGGAGAGGAAGAAGAGGCCGATCATCGATCCAAGAAAGGAGGCTGTTGTCGCAAGACCGATGGCCTCTCCTGCACGGCCGCTTCGCGCCAGCGGGTAACCATCAAAGACTGTGGCTGCCGCAGCCGGTGTTCCAGGGACATTGATGAGGATCGCAGAACGGCTTCCTCCATAGATGGCGCCTATGTAGATGCATATCAGAATGAGGATTGCATCGCTCGTGGCGTACTGAAAGGTCAGGCCTGTAACAAGGGCAATTCCCATGGTAGCCGTGAGTCCCGGCAGCATTCCTACAATGATTCCGAGCTGGGTGGCCCAGAAAATCTCCCAGACCGTGACAGGGTTTGATACAAATTTCCATACTTCTTGAAGGATGATCAAAGGACCCATTCGTCGTTCTCCTTTATGGAAGCGGAACAAGAAAGACTCTGGAAAAGGCCAGGTAAACGGTGAGAGAGCCGGCCACAGCGATAATCAGAGCGACGAACCACCTTCCTCTTCCAAAAATGAGGAAGGAAAGGAATAGGTATAGACCCGTATCGATGATAAACGGGATGCGCCCAAGCAGGGCATAATAGAGTATAAAAAGGCCGAGACATATCAGAAAGCGAACCACTTTCTGCAGGCGAAGAAAACGATTCACAGCTTCCATGGTGGTTCGAATCTGCTGGCCCTGGTTCTTCAGGGATCGTATAAGAAGATAAAGGCTCATAAGAAAGAGGGTGAGCCCAAGGAGGAAGGGAGTAAAACCGGGATTCGAATAGAGGGGTCCCCATTCCGGATACCGTGGAAATCCGAAAAGGACGTAGAGCATGATAAAGAGACTGGCAAGGATGAGGAGGATCGATGTAATGAAATCCGCCTTGGCCATCTGTTTCTGATCCATGTTCGTACTCCCGGTGGTAAGATACAAAATGGGGATTCCAGCTTTTGAACAGGAATCCCCACCCCATAGTTATTGTCCTTCAATATCAAGGCTTCTTAAAACCAAACTCAGCCGGGGACTTCTTGGCCTGACCAATATCCTGGAACATCCAGTTGACGATCGATCCGATCCGCTCGATGGCCTCTTCCGCATCCTTGCCGCGGATGTTCACTGCCTTGCAGGCCTTCTGGTCGGCCAACCGTTTGAGAGATTCCGACTGGCAGGCCTTATCAAATGCCTCATCAATGGCCTTCTTAGCGGCCTCAGGAATAGCTTTCGGGATTTGGAGGCCAAAGAGGTAACCGAGAGGCAGGTGATTCGGAATGAATTTCATGACAGGGGGAATTTCTCCATATTCAGAGATCACTAAAGGTTCCTTAGACATTACGGCTAAAGCCTTCAGTTTTTTTGCCCTGAGCATGTCCGCCACTTCCAGGGAGAGCTGCATGACGGTGTCCGTTTCTCCCTGAACGGTGGCCACAACAGCAGGATAACCGCCCTTATATGGGATATGTTTATATTCGATGCCAGTGGCCTTCCTGAATGTCTCGGCTGCTGCATGACCGCCTGCTCCAACGCCGGCCGAAGCCACCTTCACTTCGCCCGGCCTTTTCTTCATTTCGGCTGCCAGGTCAAGAACAGAGTTGAACTTGGAATCTGCCGGAACGGTGATCACAATGGGGGTGAAGATGGCGTAATAGTGAAGCCAATCTTTGTGCGAGGGGTAATCGAGGAGACCCAATGTCTGGTAGGTCACGACGCTTCCGTCCGCATTTCCAGCCCAGGTATAGCCGTCATGTTTGGCATCATAAACTCCCTTCTGGCCGATCGAGCCAGAACCACCCGGTTGATTGACCACAGCGATCTTCTGGCCCAAGGCCTTTTCCATTTCACCTGCAAGAACCCGCGCGGTTTGATCAGAAGCTCCTCCCGCAGCCCAGGGTACGATGATGGTGATGGGCCTCTCAAATTTGAACTGCGCCGAGGTCAGGGACGCTGAAAAAACGATTAACAAACTAACAACAATGCTCAATTTCCAGCTTCTCATAAATTCCTCCTTGTAAAATGGGTTTCAAATAAATTATTCTGTAATGTATAATAAACTCAATTTCTCTGTCAAGGTGTTTCAGAAATGACAGGGAGGGGTTAAGGATAGAAGAAAGCAATAACGTGTAAGAAAGCCCGGTTATGGAGGAGATGATAAGTTCTTTCGTTTTAGAAAAATTGAAGGTGAAAATCTTCCCGGATCGAATTGCGATGGGTCAGGCAGCGGGACAGGCTGTTGCCGAAAAGATGAAGGAGGTACTCCAAAAGAAGAACCTGGCGATGGTCTTTGCGGCAGCCCCCTCGCAGAATGAATTTTTAGCAACGCTAAGCAAAAGCACGGGCCTTGACTGGGAGAGGGTGACCGCTTTTCATCTGGATGAATATGTTGGCCTTCCTGAAACGTCTCCTCAGAATTTCGGAAGATTTTTGCGGGAAAGATTGTTCGATAAGGTTCAGCCCGGAAAGATTCATTACCTGAATGGGATGGCGAAGGATCCATGGGCTGAGTGTGGACGTTATGCCGCTCTGCTCAAAAGCCATCCCCTCGATATCGCCTGTATCGGGATCGGAGAGAATGGTCATCTGGCTTTTAATGACCCGCCGGTTGCCGACTTTAATGATCCCAGGCTGGTTAAAGTCGTTGAGCTTGATCTCATCTCAAGGCAACAGCAGGTCAATGACGGCTGTTTTAGGGATATCGAAAGCGTTCCCAGAAAAGCGATGACGCTCACCATCCCGGCGATCTTATCCGCAACAAGGATCTTCTGCATGGTTCCTGGCCCGACCAAAATGGAAGCGGTCAAGAGGACGCTTGAAGGACCCATCACCACGGCCTGCCCGGCCAGCATTTTAAGGCAGCATGAACAGGCTACTCTTTTTTTGGATCAAGATTCGGCAAGTGGCATTTCGGATTTAAGAGTGCAGATTGGAGATTTAAAACGGGCATGATTATTCAAGGTAAGATACCTGGAACTGAGAACCTTATGAATGTCATTGTTGAAGGAGGAAAAATCTCCCATATCGAACCCTTCAGAGAAGGAACCTTGCATCATTTTGGAGGGGTTAATCTAATGGATGGACTTCAGATGGCAAGGGAAAACGGGGAAAAATTGTTCCCGGAGATTGCAGGGCAGATCGTTTCGGGTAGTCCTGCCGATATTGTCCTCTTCGAGTATCAGGATGAAGTGAGGGTCAAAGCCCCATGGGTTAACGGAGAAAAGATAGAAGGTGGGAGGCAATAAATTGTACCATTAAAATCACGTCGAAAGCGGGAATCGAAATCCAAAACAATGGATTCCCCCGTATCAAGTACGGGGCAGGCTCAATCAGGTCCGGAATGACAAGATATGCAGCAGATTTTAAAAAGATGAAAAGGAGGAAGAAAATGGAGAAACTTCGAGTCGGGATCGTTGGGTCGCAGTTTGCGGCTCACCTTCATCTTAACAACTATACAAAACTGAGGGGTTCAAAGATGGAGATCGTCGGGATCGCCTCTAAGACTGAAAAGAATGCTCAGGCGACGGCCAAGGAGTTCAATATTCCATTGGCATACACGGATTACCGTAAACTCCTGGAGAGAAAAGACGTTGATGCCATCGATCTCTGTATCCCGACCAATTTCCACGAAGAGATGGTCATTACTTCGGTAGAGGCGGGTAAACATATCATCTGCGAGAAGCCACTGACCGGATATTTTGGAGAGGATGTAGAGGGAGAAGACATTGGATTCCGGGTTTCAAAGGACGTGATGCTCAGGAGCGCCATGGAGAGTTGCGCCAGGGTTAGGAAGGCGATCGAGAAGAGCCGTGTCATTTTCTGCTATGCAGAGGATTGGGTCTATGCGCCCCCGGTGACAAAGATCAAAAGGATTGTAAAGGTGAGCGGCGGGACCATCATGGACATACGGGCTGAAGAGAGTCATTCAGGTTCCCATGCCGCCTACTCACGGAAATGGAAAACTTCCGGCGGTGGGGCTCTCCTCCGTCTTGGGTGCCATCCGATCGGAGCTGTTCTTCACCTCAAATACTTCGAGGGACAGTTGCGGGATGGGAAGCCTATCCGGCCAAAATATGTGACTGCAGAGGTGGGACAGCATACCCGGATTCCCTCCTTTCAAAAAGAGCCCAAGAAATGGCTGGTCACTTCATGGGAGGACGTGGAAGACTGGTCTGCCGTCATCATTACCTTCGAGGACAACTCCAAGGCGTCCGTATTTGCATCAGATGGGGTGCTGGGCGGGACCCGGAATGCGATGCAGGTGTATCTCTCGAATGCGGTGGCCTTCGCCAACATTAATCCAAATAATGCGGTCGAGCTCTATGCCCCGGATCCGAATATTTTCGGAGACGAGTACATTTCGGAAAAACTCGAGACCAAAGGAGGATGGAACTACGCCAGCCCTGATGAAGACTGGATGAGGGGTTTTCCTCAGGAGCTGGAGGACTTCGTTGATAGTATCCTTCAGGGAAAGGAACCGATGTCAGGATTGAGGCTGGCGGAGGACACGATGGAGGTAGTCTATGCCGCCTATCTTTCGGCAGAGAAGGGACAGAGAGTTCAACTCGATTCTTCAAAAAAAAGTCTAAAGGTAAGGGGTAACGAGGCCCGTATCGTTAATTAGAAGGCTACGTTAATCGTCTCTCAATTCTTTACACGTAACCGTAACCGATAACCGAAACGGGCTTCGTAACCGTAGCCTTAACCCTGGCCCATTTATTTCCATTAAGTTTTCTTCCGGATGGAGCGAGTTTTTTTGATCAGGGAGACCATCTCCTTCTGAAAGGCATCGTAGGCTCCTTTGAATTCAGAGAGGGTCTTCTCAACAGGACCGAAACAGGGCCAATCGGATGGGAGGAGACCTCCGAGGCCAAAATCTCCTGATATCCCCACCTCCTTAAAGACCTCTGCCAGTTCGGGATTGATCTCATAGGCCTTTTTGAAGTCGTCCATCTGGTTCAATAGGGTGAGAACCTCGTTTGGAAAGGTCTTTAAGATGGACTCCTCAAACACTTTCAGTTGGAACTGGGGATCCTCTGCCATCCTCCTCACATTTTCCTGATGGTCTGGAAATTCGGTATGAACGAGATTTTTGGAGGCAAGGGTCCAATAGGTATCGAAGGGCTTCCGTTTGGAGGCAGGAAGATAGTGAATGCGGTCCATGATGAAACTGGCCTGATCCTGGGTGATCCCCTTCCTTCTCATTAGATAGTTGATCCATTTTTCTCGGTTTTCATCATTGAAGAAGATCGACCAGACCCTCCTGGCAACAAGAGTCCCTGATTTTCCAATGGCCTCTTCCCAGTTTCGGAGGGTTTCTCCGGAAGCGACTGGTTTTAAAGCTTCGCGGACAGGTTCATTGATGGTTCTTTGGCCGTGAGCATATCGCGTTACGTTCCAGACCTTTTCTTTATAGGTCTTTGCTTTGGAGACCTTCTCCTTTGTTCCATTGGCTTCTGAGAGCTGCTCAATCTTCTGAATTGCTTTTGATTCACCTATTTTATCTTTTAACTCACTAAAGAGTTCTTCAAGCTTTTCCTCTCTCAGATGGCTTTCCAGCCTTCCGCCCATATTGGTCATATAGAGCTGGGTCGGTCGAATTCCTTTTCTCATCGCTTCAGCCATTCCTTCCATCTCTTCGAGGATGAGTGTGGCCTCCTGGCTGACGCTGAAGTCAACCGTGATGTTCGATCCGAAGCCAAAGGAGTTGATCGTCCGCGTGATGGTTCTGGCGGCAGGGGTTGTGGCGGCCACTTTGATGACGAGATTGGGCCTTCCTTTCCATCCATCCATCCGATAACCTGCCAGCAGATATTGGTCATAGAGGGAGAGGTTTTCAGAGGCGAGAGAGAACGCCGTAAACACATCCCGGATGCTCTCCTCAACAAGGTGAGCGATATTGGGATTGAGCTGGAAGCTGACGACACCGCCTCCGGAAGTCTCGCGGAGGTTGAAGAAGATGGGACGAAAGACATAGAGGTTATTCCAGAGGGCAAGCAGTGTTGCGTAAAGCGTGATCTCCTCTGCATATCGGGAGGGATTCGCAGACCAGCGCTTGAAATCTGGATATCGCTTCACCTCATCGCGAAAAAGTGCGGTTAAGGAAGGCTCGTCCTGATAAGCCCTTGCGGCCAGAACAGGATTGGTGGAGACCTGCTCAAAGCCCAGATGCCTGAGCCATCTCAAGCCGATGGCATAATCGTTGCCAAATTTACAGATTCCATCTTTCACCATCCGGTAGTAGATATTCTCCTTGATCTCCCTTTCAGCCCCTTTCAGGAATTTGGTGAAGAGATTCTTCTTGAAATCGAGTCCCTCTTCGATCCGGAGGGCTGTCCTGGCAGCCATGCTGCTGCCCTTCTGGACCCTCTTCATCTTCGAAAGCCATTTCAAGATCACAGCCTCTGCAATCGAACCTCCCCCCTCTTTTCTCTCGCGATCCTCCCACTCCTCAAGGCCATTGAGAATGAAGCCAAGAGACTCAGCCTTTTCTCCCTCATCGAGCCAACGGCTTTCGAGGCCGTAAAAGTTGAGCGCCATCTCGAGCATGACTTCATAGGAGTGCTGCCTGAAATGAACTTTCTGTTGAAAAGTTTCTTTCGGCTCATCGACAACAGGTCTTGAAAGGGAGAAAAGGAGGTTCAGTTTTCTGATGAGGCCTCCCACTGTTTCGGATAGCCTCCCATTGATTTCGGAGAAGAGGAGATGGTCGGAAGCCAGGGCCGTCTGTCCCCACTGGACCAGAGAGAAAAGATGAACCACATGGTCATCCGGAGCAGGGGGTTTTTCCTTCGGCGAAAGACTTCCGGGAAGACTTAATTCTACGATACGGTTGATGGCCTCTTGAGCGATCGCTGACATATTCGTTCTCCTAATCTCCCCTTACCCCTTTACAAAAGAGGGGTAAATTCCCCGCGAGAAAAACTTGTCAGTCATCAGAAGAGAGGAATTCAAGGGGAATTTTATCCACTCCCAGATACTCTAAATGTTTCTCAATATGCTTATCAAGGAGGGAGGCGTAGTCTTCCTCGTATTGCGTCAGGGTATTAAAAATCCGGCCTCTCAATGCGCCCCTCAGCAGAAAGCCATAGGTGATATGAAGGAACTGTCTGGCACTATCCAAATCGAGGAGGCCCGGAAGTTCGAAGTCAGAGAGGGTCTCGATTTGAGGGATAGAAGAGAGGTCTGTGGTCACCTGATAATGTTTGGAAGCCTCCCCGAATGCGGATAAAGCCTGCAGATGCATCTCCCTGTAGAGGAAAGGATTCATCAGGGCGATGAGACGGACCGCTTCGAGCCAGCTCGTCCCCGCTGTCTTGAGATGGATTTTCCCTTGAGAGATCTCTCCGATATGGGGGAAGATTGAGAACTTATCGCTTCCCGAGTGGATGGAGATCTTATAATTCCCGTAATGTTGAGCGATGAGGACATGACGATAGAACTGCTCCCTGAAGGCAGTTACTTCTCCCCGGTAATCAATCCCCTTCTGGAACTCACCGATGAACCTGAGGGCGAGGGAATCGATTCGGACCCCTCTGTGGCGGAGGACAATCATCAGGAAGAGATGGGTTTCCGGAGAGGTGGGGATGGGGATTTCATCGATGGAGATTTCAAAATCGATGAAAGGTTTTCTACCCGACCGCTGGAGGAGGATTTGATGGACCTCCTCGGAAAAGTCAATGGCCTGATGGAAGAGGAGGACATTCCGCTTAACTTCCTCCTCTGAAAACCGGATGGAGAGATCGCCACGGGAGCCCCTGAATGTAAATTCCTTATCCAGAAAGAGATGGAGGAGGACTTTTGCATCGCCGGAGTCGATCTCCTCATTAAATCTTCGCTCGATCACTTCGCTTGGAATGGAAAACGCTTCGAAATTCAATTTTTCAGAGAGATCGAGAGTAAGCATGGAGACGCCCGCATCGAGAGCAAGCCTGACCTCTTCGAGTGACTTCAGGTGGTCTCCATCCGCTCCATAACCTTCCCGATAGTTCTCCTGAAAGACCGACCAGGCAACATCTGCGATCACCTCTTTAAAGCTTCTACCGGTCTGTCCATTCTCCCGAACCGACTGCTGTGCCAGAACAGGCCGAATCCGGAATTTCCTAATGGCCCGGATATGGCCGGGAGTCGCCAGACCGAGGCGATCTCCTGTTCCGATGGTCGCGGAGGCGCTCAGGAGGGAGACCGGCCTGGTAAAGGGAAAGCGTTCCATTAAAGAGCGGGTATTTTCCGGAGATAGATCGCACAACTTGAGCGAGGGGGCGTGATGAAAGATTTTTCCGTGAAAGGGATCCTTAAAGAGAGTCTCCTTTTCGCCGATGACTGTTAGTTTCTTCCCTTCGACCGTCCGAATCATTCCATAAGACAACCCGTCCATTGAGCAGAAGGACCGGGGATAGATCTTCTGAAGGTTTATGGGGAAGGCTTGAAGGAATTTTAAAATCTCTTCAAAGGAAAGAATCCGGCTCGATTCAGTCAATATCGTATCCTTTTTCTCTCAGTATTGCGATTAAGAGATCTTTCTGCTTTCCGGTGAAAGGGTAGGGGCGACATATCCTGTTGAAATCCTCTTTTGAAAGGGGTTTTTTCTTCTGGTCTTGCTCCAGGGCCCTGAAAATTTCTTCAAAGGATTTAAGGTGGACGAACTCAGGGATATCCCTCATGGCCAGTTCCTCACCCCTGCCGGCCAATCCCCACAGGTAGAGGAGCTCGGAGACAGGAGAGGCAACCACAGGATGGCATCCTCCGGGAATGGCAAAGACGCTTTTTTCTCCGATCAGATAAGCCTTGCTCAATCCCTTTACATCCATCAGGATTTGAACTCCGTAGGGTCCAAATTGATCTCCCGGATTCTTCTTCCAGTTGAAACGGTGGTAATAGATCTCTTCGTGGTCAGATTCACCCGATTGGGGTTGATCTTTGTCATGCTGGTGGAGCGGCGTCCCTGACCAGAAGCCCGGAGGGCTATAGGTTTCTCCAACGACAAGATTTGAACTCACATCCTTCGGGCTGATGAGGGAGACGATATCTCTTCGCCAGATCCAGTCGCCTCTCGAAACGACTTTCACATCTCCGCTCGACAGATAGAAAGGAGTTTTTTCTTTCAGGGCAGGGGCTTCAAAGAAGACGATTTCTCCATCTCCTCGAATCTTTAATCTAGAATTACAGGGAACATAAAGGGCGGAGGCGTTCGTCTTTCCGGGACCTGGGGCGAAGGGACCTCCAATCCTCTCCATGGAATAGCTTTTTCCATTCACTTCGGCTTCGAATCGGCCCTCCTGGGGGACGATGACCATCTCATTCTCTTCTGTCTTTCTCGTCTTAACGTCGGATCGAAGCTGGAAGATTCCGAATCCCAGGAGTTGAAGGGGAACCTTCTCTTTGGAGGGATCAAGGATCAGTACGCTCCTCTTTCCATCATACCGGAGGTGGGGATTGACTTCGTCTCTTTCAATCCTTTTTGCATATTTCCTCATCGTGCTTTCCATTTTTGGTTCTCCTGTCAAAAGTCGCCCCATTATATCTCTTTGCGCGTCAGGCTGTCAATTTAGCGAATAAGACTATTTCTGTAATGCCTCAGTTACAGGGGGTCACAAAATTCCTGATAAAAATTTAATTACACC
>DYHU01000088.1 GCA_020724025.1 Syntrophorhabdus sp.
AGATGAGAGCCACCCTCCCAACCAGCGCAATCTCTTCTTACGCCCACTCCGCCTAATGGTGTAAGCCCAAACCTATGGGCATCCTGAGACACAAATCATGGGCGATATCGCGATCTCCAAATGTGCTTCATTGGCTCTCACCTCCTTTGAACACAAGAATGCCCACAAAAAACTACCAATATAAGATAAAAATCTCCTATATGTCAAATCGAAAATTCCAATAGATAATTCCTGATTTATAGAGTTTTTCCTATCAGTACTGATACATGCATTGGGAAAGTGACTCCTTTTGCATCCCCATTTCATTGGCCCAATCACATAAATCTTTGATGGTAACGGAATCAAAGTATTCCTTGAGCTTAATAGCAGCTTCTTCCCATATGAGTCGAGTCACACATTCATTCCAACGAGCGCAAGGTCGCTTCAATTTCCCGTTTCTTTCACAACTTACCAAGGACAGGCCGCCTTCTGTAATCCGAACAATCTCGCCAACCGTGACGTCCTCTGGTTCTTTCATTAAGAAATATCCTCCGGAAGGACCTCTCTTACTGGCTAAGACCCTTGCCTTTTTCAGTTTTTGAAAGATTTGTTGAATGTAACGTGGAGAGATTCCTTGCCGTCTTGAGATAGCATTTGCCCGGACTTCTAACCCATTAGAATGATAAGCCATATCAAATATAGCGCGAATTCCATATTGACTCTGTTTTGTTAATTTCACTTCCACACCGGAAAACTATTCTTCTCTCGAATGGGTTATGGAGTCTTCTGGAAAGGCCTGAGGGGAGTTTCCAGAAGACGCTTGATGATTCCCCAAAAACCTTCTCCAATGCTTTCGATGGGGAGAGCTTCGATCTTTGGATCATCCAGGTTTCCCTTCACCTCATAGATATAGGAGACGAAAGCCTTATCCCTGCCCGTGAGAATATAACCCACAATAGGGACATTACTTAATATCGTATCGATGGTAACCAAAGGGTGAACGCCTATCTTTGCATCAATCAAGTTCTTACCCAGATCGACCTTTCCCAAGAGAGTAATTCTCATGGCATCGCTATCCACCAAGAGATCTTCTGTTGAAGCAACACCATCTTTGACCTGGATCGTCGCAGTAATACAGTGATAAGGGAGCCCCTTTGTCCTTAAATCCGGAAGCCTTCCTTTGAAAAGCTGCGAGACATTTAGGAGCGAAAAGATCTTGGCGAGGATATTGCCCTTTTCGATCACCCCGTTTTCCAGTTCCAGTCTTAACCCTCCGTTGAGGGACTCCTTTACTTTTTGTAAATTCTCTCCCTCACCTTGTAACTCCACTTTATCGATATGAACCCTACCGGTCACAACAATCTTGTCCTCCTCCCCTTTTTGGAAAAGGGTTCGCAGAAAAGCCTTGGCTTCCATATTGGAGAGACGGGGTTTAATCCCAAATCTCACTCCCTTCTCTACAGGTTCAACCCATCCCTCTCCCCAGAGATCCCCCCCATCCCCTCTAAATTGAAATGGACGAATGAAGAGTTTGCCATCTATCGTTTTCATCTCAGCCTTCAGGCCTTGATAATGAAGACTGCGATAAGTTCCCTGTTCGACCTCTACCTTACCATCGAAGATAAAATTTGAAAGCCATTCTTTGAGCTTTTCAAAAGAGGTTGGCGCGGTGTCTTCTCTCTTTGGGAAGAGTGGATCGAAGTCGAGTTGAGAGGAGAAGAGTTGAAAAGTGAGCCTTCTGCCCGATTCCGCTAAGATGCCACCTGGACCCGACTTGGAGGATTGGGCAATGGAAGGCAGAGTCCTGGAAACGGTACCCGATAAGGTTAGAGGAGAATTTCCAAGCCTCCCCTTCACCCCTTCAAATTGAATCTCTTCGGGAAGAAGGCGAAAAGAACCTTCCATATCAGAGAGGGGAACATACAGCTTTTGATGTTTCAGGAAGATCCCTCTTAATCGAATCTCTCCCTCCCTTAGAGCAGTAAACCATTGCTCAACCTTCCCCAGCCATTTGAGTCGAATTTCTGCCTCGCCGGAGAGTTCTTGAATCCCATCGATCCGATATGAAAAGAGGGGCGATTGAAGAAGGGAGTACAGAGGTTTTAAGTCGATCGAACCCGATGTGGAAAGATTTATATTTTCTTCTTTAACGAATCCATCCAGTATCAGGGAAGACTTACCAAATAGGAATTTCGCCTTCGAAAAACCCACCCCAAGGTTAGAGAAGGAGAGGATTCCCTCTCGAAAGATGAGGGCGACTGGATTTCCCTTTTGCAGGAGGGAAGCTTCCTTTGGGATAAACTCCCCTTCGAAGGAGAAAGGGGGAGTCCCCTGGACCCTTTTCCCTTTGAATGAGATTTGGCCTGTTCCTGATAGACCTTCGATCTCTTTTGACTTTAACCGAACCTCCTCCGGGACAAATGGAGACTGAGAGAGTGCGAATAGGTTTTTTAGATCGACTCTACCTTTAGCCACAATCTCGAAAGCCTCCATCTTCATCCCTTGGCTCAATGAACCATTCACGAGCAAGGAAGAATGGCCAAACTCTAAAGTTGTATCTGACCACTGTAAACCCTTGTTGGAGAGGTCTACCCTTCCTTCACTGATCAGGAGGGGAAAGGGGATTTGTGGATGATTGAAGCGAACCTTTGAAAGATGATAAGTCCCCTGATGTTGGAAATGAAGAGGAGGCTTCAGGACTCCCTTGGCGGAGAGGAAATATTGGGCCTCCCCTGAAATGATGCGTATGGGTGAGAGGGCTTGGCGAAACTCACTCGGAAATCCTTCGGTCTTTGTGAGCGAGGAGAGGTCTGTCAAGTCGAATGTGCCTTCACCATTGATCTGAAGGGTAGGGACGGTGAGGAGCCGATAGAATGTTCCATTCGCTCGTCCAACCGTGGAATGGAGAAACCTTCCCCCCACATCTCTTAGATTCAGATCGCCCTGTTTAAAGAGGAGGCGGCCTTTGAGATCTTCCAAGAGGGGAAGGCTCCAGGGAAGTTTCAATCGGGCCTTGTCCATCTTCATCTCAACAGACAGGACATGGGCATTGACAGGTTGATCACAGTGAGCAATCTCAGGCATCTTTCCCGAAAGCTTGACGGATACGATCTGAACAGGGCCACTTCCTTCTGTACGGAAAAGGAGGTCAGAGACCTTCGGTGTGATGATCCGATAGGGAATGAATTTTCTTCCATCCGACAGATCAAAAGGACCACTCTGGGCCTCTGCCTCCATACCCATCTCTTTGGTTCCTATTGCATAAATCCTCCCCTTGGCCTTGACCCATATGTCTGGCATTTCGACGAAGACCCGAGGAACTCGGATGTCCTTCAGATCATAATTCACATCGAGGTCGATGTTCACCCACTTTGGAGTCATAACGTAAGAGAAGACTTTTGGATAGTCAAAGAGCACTTCCTTGAATTTGATCCTGGCAGAAGTCTTGAAAGCACCTCGGAAATCCCCTTGATAACGGGCCTTTAGATCCAGGGTTCCTGAAATTGTCTTCATGGGCAGCAAGGTTTTGAGAAAAGGCCAGAAATGAAAGATATCAATTCCTTTTATCTCCACATCGGTTTCAATTTGTCCTTTTGAAAAATCCAAGTCTTCAGGAATATTCTGAATTGTCCCCGCCACGGAAAAAAGGCCCTCCTTTTTAGGATGACCGATTTCCCCATAAAGTCGAAATGAAAAGGGTTCACGATAGGAAATCTCTGAGAGCTGAAGATTGAAAGAACGTATTTCCATGAGAAGGGGTGGTGTATTATCGAAGTTTTCGTCTATGAAAGAGATCAATCCATTTCGGATAGTTAAGGAACCACCGAAGAGAGTGGAGAGGGTTCGGATCGTCTTCTGCTCAGAGATTTGCAGCCCTTCACGGGTCAAGGGGCCATTATAAATATTGAATCGTCTGTCTTTATCCCTGGCGAGACGAATGATGGGCTGCTCAAGAAAGATGCGCTTCCATTTGACTTCTCCCTTGAGAAGGGGGAGTAACTTTACCTTTAAGAGTAGTCTTTTGGAATTAAGGAGATCGAATTTTAGAGAACGATCCTTGACTCTGAAATTTTTAAAGGCGATTCCCACCCCTCCCCACAAACTTATTTTTGCCTCACCAATGGTGACTTCCCTGTCAAGTACCGAGGTCAAAGACTCTTGAATAGCATTCCGATAAAGATTGGGATCCAAGAGATAGTAGACCGAGAGGAGGAGGAAAACCCCCACGGTAATGGCCAGAATCAATATCAAGAGAAAAGACCACTTTTTGCGTAGATGCATGTTTTTCTTAAATTTTCTTCTTTCTTTTACTTAAGAGGTAACAAAACCCTGAAGATGGCCCCTTTTTTATGATTTTCCTTTATTTCCAAAACCCCTCCATGAGCCTGGACAATCTTTAAAGCAATTGAAAGCCCAAGACCGGTTCCTTCCTTTTTAGTTGTAAAAAAAGGGATAAATATCTTCTCTCGGATATCGGGCGGTACTCCGGAGCCGTGATCGACAACGTCAAATAGGATTCTTTTCCCCTCCCGATAGGTACGAAAGGTAACCGTTCCATCCTTGGGTGATACCTGGATGGCATTGGTTATGAGGTTGATGAAAACCTGCTTCATCCGCATGGGGTCAAAGGGGAACTGGGGGAGATCTTGCAATTTGGTTTCAAGCTTAACTTCCCTGCTCTTGGCTACATCTTCAACAAGTGTGAGACTCTCCCTTACCAGTTTGTTCAAATCACCAGGAGCTTGATCCAATTTCAAGGGTCGAGAAAAGTCCAGCATCTCCTTAACCATGGTTTCCAATCTTTGCGTCTCCTTGATTACGATGTCCAGCTTTTCGCGACTGGAGTCATCCGATTTGAGTTTCCTTTGTACTATGCGGGTGAGGCCACCAATGGCAACAAGTGGCGTTTTCAGATCGTGGGCAACCCCAGAGATGGCCCTTCCTATTGCAGCCAATGACTCAACTTCCTTTAAGGCCTTCTCCTTCGCTCTTTCTCGGTCCGATATAACTCCAAAAACCATAGCCCCTATATTGAAAAGCACTATCTCAATTGCCTTATCAAAATCGAGTGAAAAGCACTGCCATCCCATTAGCATACCAGGGAGATATAAAGTAGAAATGCTAAGAGAGGTAACCACGGCACCTCGAAAGCCAAACCAGAATGCCGCCAGGATTAAAGGGAAAAAATAGAGTTCACGGTAAAAGACATGGGAATAGATCTGAAAAAAAAAGGTGATATAGTGAAATAAACTGATGAGTACCACCAGGGTTGACACAATGACTATTCTTGCTTTGCTGTATTTTTGTGACATGGAATGCTCTTTTCCTCTTGGACAAATTGGGTAAATATTTGAAGCTCCTCGGCCACCCCCTTAGGACGGGGCAGGCACGCCGGGGCTTCCCGGTAAGGTAGTTTGCTTTCATATTTTGCCCTTTGGCCCTGCCTTATAGGCTGGGCCAAAGGGCACGTTCCGGTCATCTCCCCCTCTCGAAAAATGTGTAAAGGAGGATGAATCCGATTCCAGTGCTAATGAAGACATCGGCCATGTTAAAGGCGGGCCAATGATAATTCCCAAGATAAAAATCGAAATAGTCCACCACCTCACCATAAATTAACCTCTCATAGAGGTTTCCCAACGCACCCCCGGCTACCAGTGACAAACCGAGTTTAATCGCCCAACGGCCCTCTCTGTTCTTAATCAAAAGATAGCCGATGAAGAGAAGGGCAACGAACGAGGTCCCGAGAATAATAGGAAGTCGGTACGATGCGTCAAGCTTTGAGAAGATGCCGAAGGCTGCCCCGGGATTGTGGACATGAGTGATGGAGAAGAAACCTTCGATGACGTTCAATCTGCTGATTAAGTCCATTCCTTCGTCGATAGTCCTCGCCCACCAAGTGACAAGAAACACTCCAATGATAATCAGGATCGGTATCAATAGAGTCCTCTCGGCTTTAAGCGGGGCCACTGGTGCTTCCTCCTTTGGAGATAAAGGAATTCAACGAATAAATACAGGCGAGAAAACTTATTAAGCCTCTCCGGTCCTTAGAAGCCTTAAACCATTTAAGATCACTAAAATGGATGCCCCCATATCCGCACCTACAGCCATCCATAAGGTGGCCAGTCCAGGGATCGCCAAAGCGATAAATACCGCTTTTGTCAAAAGTGAAAATGCGATGTTCTGTTTTATGACTCGCAACGTCTTCCTGCTCAAATGCAAGAAAAAAGGCAGCTTGGAGAGGTCATCGGTCATAAGAGCAACATCTGCCGTCTCCAGGGCCGTATCCGTTCCGATAGCTCCCATGGCAATTCCCATGCTGGCTGCAGCCATAGCCGGTGCATCGTTGACCCCATCACCCACCATGGCAATCTTGCCGTACCGTTTCTCCAGATCCTTTACGATTGTAGATTTATCCTCAGGCATCAGCTCCGCATGGTATTCATCTATCGAAAGCGCTCTTGCGATTGCATCAGCAGTTCCCTTGTTATCCCCTGTGAGCATAACTACTTTTTCGACACCATTGGCCTTGAGATGTTGAATAGTGAGAGCGCTTCCCTCACGAGCTTGATCGGCGATGGCAATGAACCCAATGGCCTGATCCTGGCTGGCCAGGATAACGGTAGTCTTCTTTTCCTTTTCGAACTCAAGCATCTTGGCATCAATCTCCAGATTGCATTTTCCGAGTTCTTCACAGAGACGGTGGTTCCCTACATAAAAGACCTGTCCATTGACTTTTGCTCTTGCGCCTTTTCCGGTGATGGATTGGAAATCGTTTGGCTCTGGATATGTAATCCCTCTTCGCTCTGCTTCTTCGATGATCGCCTTTCCCAGATGATGTTCGGACCGGTACTCGACGGCAGCTCCAATGCGAAGAATATCTTCCTCTGACCATTTGTTTAAAGAGATAATCTCCGTCACTTTTGGGATGCCCCGGGTGAGGGTTCCTGTCTTATCGAAGGCTATGGCCTTCAGCGATCCAGCCTCCTCCAGGTAGACCCCGCCCTTTATAAGGATTCCCTTGCGGGCTGCGGCGGTAAGGCCAGATACAATCGACACCGGCGTGGAAATCACCAAGGCGCAGGGGCAAGCTATGACCAGAAGGACCAATGACCGGTAAAACCAGTCAGCGAATGGATAGCCCAGAGCCAGCGGAGGAAAGACTGCTACCAGAACTGCCCCTCCGATCACGGCAGGGGTGTAGTACCTGGCAAATTTTTCGACAAAGCTCTGGGAGGGGGCTTTTTGGGCCTGGGCTTCCTCAACCATGTGGATGATTCTGGAAAGAGTGGTGTCTTTATAGCTGTGTGTGACCTCCACTTCAAGCGAACCGTTCTGATTGATGGTCCCTGCAAACGCGGTATCGCCAGGTCTTTTTTCAACAGGCATGGATTCTCCGGTGATCGGCGCCTGATTGACATAGGAATGACCTTCTACGACCCGGCCATCCAGACCGATCTTTTCTCCTGGCCGGATGACAATCCTCTCCCCAATCTGAATCTCTTCAATCGGAGCTTTTTCTTCACGGCCGTTCCTTTTAACCACGACCTCATTGAGAGATAATTCCATGAGTGACCGGATGGCATTTCTTGCCTTGTTCATCGTGTAGTTCTGAAGAATGTTGGCCACGGAAAAGAGAAACATCACCGTGGCTCCCTCCAACCATTCCTCAATGATGGCCGCTCCGATGACAGCAATCGTCATGAGAAAATTAATATCAAGACTGAGGGTTCTGAGTGCCATCAATCCCTTTCTGGCAATGAAGTACCCTCCCGTGACCATTGCCAGGATGTAGAGAGGATCGGTGACGCTGTGGGGATAGCCGGCCCACGAAAACCCGAAGGCTGCCAGAATAAAAACCCCGGAGACAAGGGTTAGAACCAGGTGTTTTGTACGCTCCCAGAAAGATTCCGCAGGCTTTTCCTGGCCTTTGATGCTGCCCTTCATTCCCGTTCTATTCACCGCCTGAATAATTTGATCCGGTTTAAGAAGGGCAGAGTCATACTCCAACTCGACCTCCTGCGCGACCAGATTGAACCACAAGTTTCTCACTGCGGCTAATTTCTTTAACTCCTTTTCAACGATACTTGATTCGTCAGCGCAGTCCATTCCTTCAATTAAAAGGACGATGCGACGGTATTCGCCACCCCGGACCAGGCGGTAACCCAATTTTCTGATCTCACTGTCTATCTTCCTCTCATCAAAACGTTCTGGATCGTATTCGATCTTCAACTTGGAGGTGGCAAAGTTAAGAGAGGCGGCTTTCACTCCATTCAGTTTCTCCACATCCTTTGCCAAAGTGGCTGCGCAGTCGGCACAATCCAACCCTTCAATGTTTCCTACCCAGGTGCAGGTCTTGGGTCCCTCCGCCATTTTGCCGCTCCTTTCTCAGATGAGCCAAAGAAAATTGCCAGGAGGGTGCATATTCATCATTACTATTTCCTCCGTCTGCCCCTGGACTCATCTTTTAAATGTGAGGTAGAAACTGGTTCCTCTTCGATGAATCTGAAAAAGGATGCCTTTTCCAACATTGACATTCTTTATCGCCTTTTCAAAATCATTTAAGGATTGAACCTTCTTTCGGTCTATTTCTAATATGACGTCTCCTTCTTGAAGGTCTATTTCTTGAGCAAGACTCCCTTCCTGCACACCGGTCACTACCACACCCCGCTTGATCCCTGAGATTCGATACCTGGAGGCAAGCTGGGGCGTTAATTCTTCAATCCTGGCACCCAGTTTTTCTTCAACTTCTTTCTCCTTTAATGGCTCAGGTCTATCAGGCATGGCAGAAAGGGTTAGTTCAAGCGCCATTGTTTTCCCATCCCTGAGAATGTTGAGCTTGACTTTCTGGCCCACCTTTTTCTTCTGGATTTCCTTTATTAGCTCGCTGACATTCTTGATCGCAACATCATCTACCGATTTGATGATATCTCCTGAAAGCAACCCTGCCTTTTCCGCACCGGTTTCCGGATGGACCTGGGCAACGAGAACGCCCTCCTTCTCTTTGACCTGGAATTGTTCTGCCATTTCTGGGGTGAGGTTCTGAGCACTGATTCCCAGCCAGGGCCGGACTACTTTGCCCTGTTTGATGAGGTCGTTGAGAATCTGTTTGGCCATATTGATCGGGATGGCGAACCCAATCCCAGTACCAGGCTGGATGATCATGGCATTGATCCCAATCACTTCTCCATCGATATTGATGAGGGGACCGCCGCTATTGCCGGGATTGATCGAAGCATCGGTCTGAATGAAATCCTCATAGGTCCCTGTTCCCAATCCTGAACGGCCTTTTGCACTGATGACCCCTACTGTCACGGTATGCTCCAACCCAAAGGGACTTCCAATCGCAATCGCCCATTCACCGACCTCCAGCTTATCCGAGTCTCCCAGGACGGCAACGGGGAGGTCTTTCTCCTTTACCTGGAGGACTGCAAGATCCGTTCTTGGATCCTTCCCTTTCACTGTGGCAGTAAACTCCTTGCCGTCATTCAGCCGTATCTTGACCTTATCTGCTCCTTCAATCACATGGTTATTGGTGAGAATGTAGCCTTCTCTATCGACGATCACGCCTGATCCGCCTCCCCTCTGTTTTTGCCGAAACTCCTTCCCCTTCTCACGGGGGAAAAACCAAATCCTCTGAAAAAATCTTCAAAGGGACTTCCTCTGAAGAAATCTTCTCCGTACCCTTCCCAGGGCCTCATTGTTATTGTTTTTTCTGTCGTAACGTTTACAACAGCAGGTTGTACCTTCTTGGCAACCTCCACAAAGGCCTGTCCAAGAGATTTGGCAGTCGTTAATCCTTCATTCTTATCATTCTTTGTTTGGGAACTGGCCTGATTACTGTTGATGCAGTAAGAAAGGGTAAAAAGGAGAATAGTACAGAGTAGCCCCCAAGCCAGTTTTTCTACCGTTTTTTTGAACATCATCTACCTCCTATTAATTTAATCATTCTGCGTCATTTCTGGTATACGAATCTTAGTCCTGACACTCAATAATGTTGATGACACGATTCAGTCTTTTGCATTTTCAAAGAAGCGTAAATTCATCTTACCCCCTTTACTGGAGTTGACGATATACTTTTTGACTCTTGGTAGAATTTTCTCCATTGTTTCCAGATACAACCGTGTCAGGGTTGTATCCGGCGATGGATTGCCATCCCTCTTCTGGTACTCCGCCAGCATCTGGAGAAATCTTTCAGTATCGCCTTGCGCCTGGTTAACCGTACTGGTCTGATACCCTTCAGCCTCGCGCATCAAACGTTCGGCTTCTCCCTTTGCAGGAGGAATCAGGCTGTTTCGGTAGCTCTCCGCCTCGTTGATCGTCCGGAGTCGATCCTCCCTGGCGCTCGCCACGTCGCGGAAACCCTCCGCCACTTCATCAGGTGGGTACATCTTGTTGATATTTACAGTGACGACAGTCAGCCCGCTTTCGTAGGCGTCGAGCAGGCGCTGGGTCTCCGTCTGAACCATGCGCTGGATCTCTTCTTTGGCGATGGTGAGAATATCATCCACGAGCATGTTGCTTCCGATGCGGGTGACAGCGTAGCGCGCCACCTCGTTAATAAGAAGACAGTCACGATATTGGACCTTAAAAAGATACTTTGCCGGGTCTGTTACCCGGTATTGAATCACCATCTGGAGGTCAACGATGTTTTCATCGCCGGTCAGGATCTGAATCTTTTCCGGAGAAGAATGCAGGGCCTTATCTTCAGGAAGAAGAAGCCCCACACCCTCACGGAGAATTTGCGACACATTCACCTTATCGACTTGCTGAAAGGGCCAGGGAAGGCGATAGTGCAAGCCTTCGGTGATACCTTCCTTTACCACCCGACCGAAGAGGCGCTCCACTGCCTCTTCCCCCGGATTGACCATGTAAAAGCCGGAGACCAGGTACATCAGCAGGAGGACTCCGGCCCCCAACATTGCAATGCGCCGCACCCGCAGGTGTCCAAAAGCGGCACGAATATCCTCCTTCACCTTGAACGTTTCCGCCCTTCGCAGGTAATTGATGAGGATGAAAAATTGTGAAACGATTCGTTGTGCCGCTTTCCAGGAGACCCGGATCCATCTGAGAAGCACCCGCCTATATTTAGCCACGTTCAACCCCGTCTGCTGTTTCTGATCCTGGGGTGGAACTTCGTTTTGACCTAAGTTTTCCATCGATCCTTCCCTCCTTTACTTCTGATTTGGTTTTTCGAGATATTTCAAAAAGTCCGCATTAGAGGGCAGAACAACCGTGGTCTTCTCATTGACCACCTTTTCGTATGCCTGGAGCGACCGGATGAATTCATAGAACTTGGGGTCCTTCTGAAAGGCCTTCCCGTAGATTTTGATCGCCTGGGCATCCCCTTCGCCTTTGATCTTCTCCGCTTTCTCGTAGGCAGCCGATAGGAGCATGGTCTTCTCTTTGTCGGCGGAGGCACGAACCTTGGAACCTTCCTCGGTACCCTGGGCGCGGTAGAGTCGCGCGATCTTTTCACGCTCTGCGCGCATCCGCTGGAAGACGCTCAACTTGTTCTTCTCCGGAAAGCTCAGGGCCTTCATTCGCACATCCGAGACCTGGACCCCGTAATCGAGCAGTTTACGCGCGGTCACTTCTTTCACCTGGGCCATCATCTCGGCCAATTTGATCTTCTCCTTATCCACATTGACCAGTTGGTCCAGGTCATACCTTCCGAGGGAGACCCCCAATTCGGAGAAGACCACATCATTCAATCGTTCCTGGCCATTGGAAAAGGTCTTCAATGTTTTCATGAAGACCTCGGGATTTTGGACCCGCCAGGTGACGTAGCTCTCGACCATCACGTTCTTTTTGTCGCGGGTCAGGAACTCGGCGACTCTTGGCATGTAGACTTTGAGACGGTTATCGTAGCGCTGGATCGTCTGGATGGGATCGGGCAGCTTCCAGTTCAAGCCTGGTTCGGTGATGGCTCGAACCGGCCGGCCGAACTGGGTGACGACCGCATACTCGGTTTGATCCACGCTGAACAACATGGAATTGATCAAGATGATGGCAAAAAGGACTATCACCAAAAGTATCGACTTGGAAATCTTCATGGCTTTTTGACCTCCCCAATAGATTTTGGACTCAGACCATCTTTCAAAAACCACAGCTCTGTGTTATCCACCTTTATTTTTTCGCCGACGATCAACTTATTAACGTTGGTCAGGGTTTTCTCCAATGACTCAAGGTAGAGGCGTTTCTCGGTCACATCGCGATTTTTCTGATACTCGACAACCTTGCTGGTAAACCGTTCGGCGTCACCCGTGGCCGTGTGAATCTTTTCCCCCCGGTAGCCCTGGGCCTCCTCGATCAATTTCTGCGCCTCGCCCCTTGTCTTGGTGACGATCTCTGACTGGTAAGCCAGGGCCTCATTGATGTAAGTATTCTTGTCTTCCCGGGCGCTGGCCACATCCCGGAACGCCTCCATGACATCACCCGGTGGGGCATCTTTCGTCAGCTGCACTGTGAGAAGCCGGATCCCTGACGCCTGCTGGTCCAGGGCGTCCTGGGCTATCCGCTGGGCCCTCTCTTGAATCTCGCCTTTGCCTTCAGTGAGGATGAAGTCTATGGGATCCTGATTGATCTGGTTTCGTAATGCCGCCTCCACTGCACTGCGCACAAGTTCTCCGGGGTCTGACAGGTTATAGGTGAAGGCAAAGGGGTCTTTAACCTGATATTGTGCAATCGCCTCGATCTCGATGAGATTCTCATCGCCCGTGAGCATGAGGGAAGAAGGAACCTGTTCCATTCGCACATCGGTCAGGGCAACTCGGTTCACCCTCTCCAGGGGCCAGGGCAAACGATAATGGAGACCTGCCTGCACCTGTCGAACAGGTTTTCCGAAGCGCTTGACAATGACCACTTCGTTCCAGTTAACCCTGAACAAACCCGAGGCAATATAGACAATCACAAGCAGGACGACCCCGGCAATAGCGAAACGGCGAATCCCTTGAAGGATCTTCTCCAGGAACACCCCTTCACTGGGGTGGCTGAAGACGAGAAACCCGCCCCGTCGCAGCGCCTTGATGGCATTGGCGAGTATCTCCAATCCATTGCCGAAAATCAATAAAACGACGATCGTGGCGGCGATCTTGTCCAACGTGACAAATCCCACGATGTATCCCACTAGGGCCGCTACTACCACAACTGAGCTGTACATGTCCACGCGGGCGTGGATTCCATTGGCAATGAGAGCAGGGGAG
>DYHU01000451.1 GCA_020724025.1 Syntrophorhabdus sp.
TCGCCCTCTCTATGACATTCTTTAATTCCCGCACATTCCCGGGCCACGCATATTGGACCATCAATTTTTTTGCGTCTCCTGTTAACCCATTAATATTTTTACCATATTCTCGATTAATCTCTTCTATAAATAGATTTGAAAGAAGTAAAATATCCTCTCCCCTCTCGCGAAGATAAGGCATTTCCACCACCATCACCTTAAGTCTGTAGTAGAGATCTTTTCTGAAAAGCCCTTCCTTCACGAGCGTTTCTAAGTCTTTATTTGTTGCTGCAATAATTCGAACATCAACCTTAATTTCTCTCTCCCCCCCTACCCTCATAAAGGATTGGTTTTCGATGACCCTCAAAATCTTAGATTGAAGGAAGGGCTTCATATCTCCGATTTCATCCAAAAACACCGTTCCTCCATCCGCAAGTTCAAAGAGGCCTTTCTTGGTCGTTTTGGCGTCTGTAAAGGCTCCCTTCTCATATCCGAAAAGCTCTGATTCTAATAGCGAATCCGGAATGGCGCTACAATTAATTTTCATCAGGGGTTTAAGCGCCCTCTTGCTGTTGTAGTGAATCGCATTGGCTGCCAGTTCTTTACCCGTTCCACTTTCCCCCTGGATCAGGACAGAGGTTTTATTCGTTTTACTGATCATCCCGATCAACTCTTTAATATATTGAATCTGGGAAGTGACGCCATATATCTGGCTTTTTTGATCCCCCTCTTTATGCTGCCGATGCAGTCTTCTCACTTCATTGATAAGACTCTTCGTTTCCAACCCCTTTTCGATCAGAAGCTTTAGCTCTTCTAAATCAAAAGGTTTGTTGATATAATGGTAAGCTCCTGATTTCATTGCCGAAACTGCGTTCTGCACATCCGAATAGGCAGTCATGATGATCACTAAGATCTCTGTATCAAATTCTTTAATCTTTTTAAGTATTTCCAGGCCATCCACGTCTGGAAGTCTCATGTCAAGAAGAATGAGGTCTATGATATTTCTTTTGATCAGTGAAAGGGTTTCGCCCCCGGAACCCACTGAATGGACTTCATACTCTGCTTTCTTTAAAACCCCAGAAAGCGTCTCTCGCATAACATCGTCATCATCGACTATGAGAATGGATGGCTTCATGGATTTTCAAACGTCTCCGGCAAATTAATGATAAAAGAGGTCCCTTTCTCCCATTGGCTATCGACTTTGATGGTTCCTCCATGTTTCTTAATAATTTGATAGGTAATTGAAAGCCCTAACCCGATCCCTTTGGGCTTGGTCGTAAAAAAGGGGTCGAAGATCTTGGGAAGTGTGTGAGGGGGTATTCCTTTCCCCGAATCCGAGACACCCACCTTAATGAAATTCTGCCTCGAGCCATCCGGCGAAGGGATGACCACCGGTTCCGCTTTAATTTTAAGTTCTCCGCCATCGGGCATGGCTTGAATGGCGTTCAAAAAGAGATTTAAAAAGGCCTGATGCATTTGAATCTTATCAACCCTTATCTTGGGGAGTTGAGGATGATAGACTTCTGTAAATCGGATCCCTTTGTCCGCAATCTCTTTGATGAGAAAAGGAATGATGGCATTGATGATCTCTTTGATGTGACAGGGTACGAGATTGAGTGTCTGGGGTTTAGCAAAAGAGAAGAAAGTTTTTAAGAGTTCATTTAATCGGTCAATCTCCCTCGTGATGCGGTTTAAATATTCTCTTTTCGGATCGTCCTTGGACATCTCCTCTCCGAGCGCCTGGGCCGTCGTCTTAATCCCGGCGAGGGGATTCCGGATCTCGTGTGCGATCCCGGAAGCCAGTTTCCCCAATGAGACCAGTCGATCCATTTTTAATATCTCTTCCTGAACGCGATAGACCTTCGTCAAATCACGAAAAATCACAATCTTCCCGATGGCCTCTTTTCTCAGGTTCAAGTGGGGATTGATCGTAAATCCAACGGGTATCTCAACCTCATCCCTCCTTTTCATCCGGCCTTCTCTTCTCGTATCGAGGTCATCGGGATGATCGAGGAAAGAGTAAGTGGCGCTCTGCTTCTCTTTTAACCCAAAGAGGCTAAATGGCTTTCCGATCACCTCTCCTTTGGAATAGCCCAATATTTTCTCCCCGGCCTGATTGATATAGGTAATCGTGTCGTTCATTTCAGTAATAATAATTCCGCTTCCAATACTTTCAATGAGGCTCTCGGTAATATTAGGGGCGTCTTCTAAGGCCCGGGGCAAACGCAAAATTTCGTCCTCTTTCTTTTCTGCCTGACTCATCCTCTCTCTCGTTGAACGATCCTGGTCCATCTGGAGATCCGAT
>DYHU01000452.1 GCA_020724025.1 Syntrophorhabdus sp.
ACAGTTTTGGAATCAAGAAGTTATTCTATTAGCAAGCGAGGAACTTCGGACTAAAAATGGCTGATTAGGAATTTCCCATGGATTTGGGCTAATGAACATAGAGGGTTCAAGAAAAATTTAGCCGCAGTAAGGTTCTCTGTGCTCAAGAGACTGTGTCGCAATTCGCCGTTCCCCCTTCGATCCCGCATGGACGGGACTCAGGACGAACGGCTAAGTTATTGATTTTTAATGTTCCGTGGTCCGTTCGTGGTGAGCCCCGCGGTTCGCGGGATCGAACCATGAACGGACTTATGACACAGTCCCCAAAGGGATGGGAATTATCTGATCTATACTTTCTCTTTCTTTCACCAATTTGGACAATTCGAAACCCCTTATGGAAATCTTTACAAAACTGATATAAAATGGCCCTTAAAAAAGAACAGGAGCCCAAATGATTACTCCTGAGGAGGAGCAATACATCCTCGAGCGGGCATATGTTCCGGAACATATCGTGACCCTCATGGCACTTATATCGAAAGGTGAGCCCTTTCTTATTGAAGACCACTTGTGTTTTGTAAGGGACAACTGGCTCATCCTTGTGGGATACCCCCTCGATGGAAATTTTTCTCAGGAAAGATGTGAGAGGATTTTGAACCAGGCAATCGAAACCTTTCGACCGGAGTACCTCTGGTTTATCGGTCCGGAAATTCCTTCCTCCTTTTCAAATTTCCGTACTGAGAGGGAAACAGACCGATACTACAGGCTTGACCTCGATCAGGCAAAACCGAAGCCCTCTCTCCAACGGAAGACTGATAAAGCCTCTAAAGAATTAACCGTGGAAAGGGGTCATTCCATTTCGAAGGAACATGAAACTCTCATTTTAGAGCTTTTAAAAAGAGAAAAATTGCCACCCAGAGTGAGGGAACTTTATCGCGCCATGCCTGATTATATTGCCTATTCTTCGAGTGCGTGTGTCCTCAACGCATGGAATAAGAAAAAGAAACTGTCCGCCTTTTATGTCGTCGAACTTGGGGCAAAAAATTTTTCCACCTATGTCCTTGGTACTTATTCGAAAAATAACTATGTCCCTCACGCCTCTGATCTTCTTTTTCTCGACATGATCAAACTCACGGCCGAACACGGGAAAAACATCATCAATTTAGGGTTGGGAGTGAATGAAGGGATAAGAAAATTTAAGGAAAAGTGGGGCGGTGTTCCATTCCTCAACTATGAATTCTGCGAGCTTTTTTATGGGACCACGAGAACGCTCTCCCTGATCAAAGCCCTGGAAGGGAAACTTTAGGACCGCGACTTCAGGATGGTGAGATGGCCTTTTGGGGGTGGAAAGAAAGACGCTTAAGGATGGTTTGGAAAATCGAAAAAGAGGGACGGGTCTCATTTCTCGTCGGAACAGCCCATTTCACTCCATACCGTTTTGAGAAGGCCCTCACCAAATTAACCCGGTGGGCCGAAATCGTCCTTTTTGAAGGACCCCTCGATCAGGAAAGCATGGCCAGAGTGGTCCAATATGGCCGGCAGGGAGAAGATACCCCCTCTATTGATGAGGCTCTTGATCCGGCAATGATCAAAGAAATTAACAAACAACTTGGCGCTCGGTTGAGTCCTCATATTTTATCTACGGCGGTTTCTTATCTGGACCTTATCCATCCGACGACTTCAGATTTTTTGGAACTTCATACGCGTGGGGTCCGTCCCTGGATGGCCTTCTTCGCCATCTGGTCAACCTTTTTAAACTGGAAACATTCCATGGATGTGGAAGCCTTCCACATCGCCCAGAAACTTGGGAAAAAAATCGAATATCTGGAGACCATCGAGGATCAACTTACAGCCCTTGATGGAATCCCTTTCGATAGGATCGTGAACTACCTCAATCACATAAAGCATTGGAAAGTCCATAAAGAACTTTACCTAAAAGCTTTCCTTGAAGGTGATTTGCCAAAGTTCTTCTCCATGACAGGAGAATTTCCTACTCGCTGTGACTCCATCCTCAAGAAGCGAGACCCCATATTTTTCAATAAGATAAAAACCTTCTTCCAGGAAGGAAAGACGGTTGCCTTCGTCGGGGTGGCCCATATCCCGGGAATCAGAAAGATGTTTCTCGACGAAGGATACCAGGTCACTCAGGAAGAACCATGATCACGGCTGGACAAAGGGATTACATTGAAGATCACGCTTATATGCCTGAGCATATTCCCCAATATGTAACCGCCATTTCACAGACAGAGCCATTTCTTTTCGGAGACTTTCTCGTCTATGTGAAGAAAGATCATTTCATTTTTG
>DYHU01000004.1 GCA_020724025.1 Syntrophorhabdus sp.
TTTTCATCTCCGATGTTCTCGTCAAAAGTCTGAAAAGGCTATTTTCTGTCATTCCTTCTGCGTAAGCAGTCCCGCCAAAGGCGGGACAGTCTTTTTAAGCATTTAGAATTTCCCTGGATTCCCGTTCCCCGCCTTTGCGGGGACAAGTTTACCCCTGCGAAAGCAGGGGGGAATGACGACTTTTTACGAACTCATTATTCATTGTGCTTGTTTCGAATTTCGTGCATCGAATTTCGAGTTTATCTGTTTTATCGATCTATCTCTCCCAGAACGATATCAATGCTTCCAATCGCGGAGACCACATCTGCGATCAGACTTCCCTCGATCATCTTGGGAAGGGCGCTCAGGTTGAGGAAAGAGGGAGGCCGGATCCTCACCCTTAAGGGTCGATTCGACCCATCGCTCACGATATAGAAACCCAGCTCTCCCTTCGATGCCTCCACACTCGCATAGACCTCTCCTTTCGGAGGCTGAAAACCTTCGGAGGCAATCTTGAACTGCCGGATCAGTGAGGCAATATCCATAAGGACCATCTCCTTGGGAGGCAGAACCACCTTTGGATCATCGGCAAGAACAGGGCCTTTTGGCAACCGGTCCAAAGCCTGCTTCGCAATGGAGTTTGACCACTCCATCTCTCTCAAACGGACATAGTACCGGTCATAGACATCGCCCACCGAACCTGTGGGAATATCGAATTCAAAATCCTCATAACTCGAATAGGGAAAGGCCTTTCTCACATCCCACTTCACCCCGGAACCGCGAAGGGTTGGCCCGGTCACGCCCCAGTTGATCGCATCCTCCTTTGAGATAATCCCGACTTCCTTGGTCCGTTTCAGCCAGATCACATTTTTCGTCAGAAGGGTCTCATACTCCTTCATATGGCCCGGAAAGGCTTCGACAAAAGCATTGATCTTTCCTTCGATTCCTTCCGGAAGGTCTTTGGCAACCCCGCCGATTCTCAAATAGGTCGGGGTCAGCCTTCCGCCGGAGACCTCTTCAAAAATCCTCAAAATATCTTCTCGTTCCCGGAAATTGTAAAAGAGGAGGGTCATGGCGCCGATGTCCAGCGCATGGGTTCCCAGCCAGATGAGATGGGCTGCAATCCTCTGAAGCTCGGCCATCATCACTCTCAGGTATTGGGCCCTCTTGGGGACTTCAATCCCTAAAAGTTTTTCAACGGCCAGGACATAGGCCAGATTATTTCCCATCGCATTGGTGTAGTCCAACCGGTCGGTGAGGGGAATGATCTGATGATAGGTCTTGGCCTCGGCAAGTTTCTCAACCCCCCGATGGAGGTGTCCGATATGGGGAGTTGCCTTTACAATGATTTCTCCATCCAGCTCCAACATAAGCCTCAACACCCCGTGAGTGGCCGGGTGCTGAGGACCCATGTTGATGGTCATCAATCGTGTCTCTGCCATTTCAACCCCATTCGACACAACGGCCTAAAGGCCGTGGCTTGCTCAGGGTTGACCCTGAGCGGCAACTTTATCCCCGCCCTAAATGTGGTGCTTGCGCGCCGCCGAAGGGTCAGACCTCGGGGACAAAGGGTTTGTCAAAATCCGGTCCTTCGACCGGGAAATCTTTTCTCAGGGGGTGGCCTTCGTAACCATCCCAGAGGAGAATCCTCCTCAGGTCCGGATGGTTCTCAAAGGAGATCCCAAAAAGATCGTAGACCTCCCTCTCCAACCAGTTGGCCGCCTTCCAGATCGACTCAACGCTCACCACCGTTTCACCCTCTCCAACCATCGTCTTCAGCCTCAATCGATCATTGGTCTTAAAGGAGTAAAGGAGGTAGACCACTTCAAAGCGAGGGCTTTGTGGAAAATGGTCCACCCCGCAGAGATCGGTAAGCATATGGTACTGGAGATCTGGGTCGGTATAGAGAAATCGGCAAATTTCAAAGATATCCTTCTTCGGCACGGTGACATTGACTTCTCCCCGAAAGGTCGTCACCTCCAGCGCCGAAGCAGGAAACTTTGCTTCCATCTTTTTGACTGCGGGATGAACTTCAGCCATATCATCCTATCCTTTCATCAATCTCTTCCCGGATTAGCCGGACATTCTTCCGATCCGCAAGGGTCTCCTTCTTGATCTTCTTCTGGAGTTCCACGATCGCTGTGAGGAGCGTTTCCGGTCTGGGCGGGCAACCCGGGACATAGACATCCACCGGGAGGATCTGATCCACGCCCTGGACCACACTGTAGGTCTTAAAAATCCCGCCCGAGCAGGCACAGGCCCCATAGGCGATGACCCATTTTGGCTCTGGCATCTGCTCATAGATGCGTTTGACCATGGGAGCCATCTTCTTGGTCAGCGTTCCTGCCACAATCATGAGATCTGCCTGTCGTGGAGACGGCCTGAAAACCTCTGAACCGAATCGCGAAATATCCCACGTCGCCGAACTGGTGACGATCATCTCCAGAGCGCAACAGGCAAGGCCAAAGGTGACCGGCCAGATCGAATACATCCGGCCCCAGTTAACCACCTTATCCAGGACGGGCATCAAAGGGGTTTTTTCAAGATAGGTTTCTATTCCCATTCCAGCGCTCCTTTTTTCCAGATATAAATGTAAGCGATGAGCAGAATCCCAATGAATACGGCCATTGAGATAAAACCGAAGACCTTCAATTCCTTAAAGACTACTGCCCAGGGATAGAGAAAGACGATTTCGATATCAAAGATCAGAAAAAGCATGGCGATGATGTAGTATTTGATCGGGATCCTCTTGAAGGAAGAACCGTATGTGGTCATGCCGCATTCGAAGGGCGCCTCTTTCAGGGCCGTCTGCTTTCTCTGGCCCAGAAGATAGGAGGCCAAAATGGCAAAGCAGGCGAAGATGACGGCAATGGCAAAATAGAAAAGGATGGGAAGATAATCGATCAACATCATGCCCCCCTATATCCCGACAAAATAGAGTATCTGAATCTATGGTCGGGATATTTCTTCACAGCAGTCTTCTGATTTTCCCTGTAAAACTCCGTTTGTGAAAATTTTCGTAACACTTTAGCTCTTTGAAAAATGTTGTCTAATCCCCCTTTATCCCCCTTTGTCAAAAGGGGGATACATTTCTCCTCCCTTTGGAAAAGGGAGGCGGGGAGGGATTTAAAAAGATTAAAACACCTAAATTGATACTAAATCCTTAAAAACTTAGTGAAATAATTAACATTATATTAACAGCATTTCAATAATGGCTCATTTAGCATCTCAACCTCCCGCCATTACCCGCTATATTTCTCAATCCTTACGGTTGAAAACTTCAGATCCGGAATCTTCGATTCAGGGTCGAGCACCGTATTGGTGAGGAGATTGACAGGTGCCTCGGCAAAATGAAATTTGGCAAAGACCACGCCGGCCGACACCTTATCCGTAATCTTCACCTTTGAAACAAAATCGCCCCTCCTGCTCACAATTCTCACCCGGTTTCCTTCGCCGATTCCGAGTTTCTCGGCATCGGACGGGTTTATTTCCACAAGGCTCTCCGGACACATCTCATTGAGGAGCTTGACCTTCCTGGTCATACTGCCCGCATGATAATGGTAATAATCCCTCCCTGTGCTCAGAATAAACGGGTAATCCTTGTCAGGCACTTCAGGAGGAGGAGTATAATCCACTGGAACAAAGAGCCCCTTTCCTCGCACAATTTTACCCCTGTGAAGGATAGACGTTCCTGGATGATCCGTATCAGGGCAGGGCCACTGTATGCCTCCGGATTCCAATCGTCCATAGGTGATGCCTCCATATTGTGGGGTCACCGTCCTGATCTCTTCGAAAATTTCTTCCGGAGTTTCGTAGGTCATCGGGTAGCCCAATCTCGATGAGAGATCACAGATGATCTTCCAGTCCGGCATGGCTCCCTTCGGTCCTTCCACTACTTTCCTCACCCTCTGAACCCTTCTTTCAGTGTTCACAAAGGTCCCGTCCTTTTCCAGGAAACAGAGGGAAGGAAAGACGACATGGGCCATTCTTCCAGTTTCAGTTAAAAAGATGTCCTGGACGACGAGAAGTTCCAGCCTGGCATAGGCCTTCTGTAGGTGAGAAAGATCAGGATCCGTGACCATGGGGTTTTCACCCATGATATACATGGCCTTTATCTTTCCATCAAGGGCCGCTTTGCTCATTTCAACCACGGTCAAACCAAGCTTCCCTGAGAGTGGAACGGACCAGCGACTCTCGTATTTATCCTGAAACTCTTTTAAGACCACTCCCTGGTATCCCGGGTAAACGGTGGGCAGACAGCCCATGTCACAGGCGCCCTGCACATTATTTTGTCCTCTCAGTGGGTTGATGCCACTTCCCGGTTTTCCCAATTGGCCGCAAAGGAGGGCAAGGTTTGAAAGCGCTTTCACCCCATCCGTTCCTGAAGAGTGTTGGGTAATGCCCATGCAATAGAGGATGGCCGCATTTTTGGCTGAACCATACATTCTGGCGGCCTTGACCAACTGATCTTCGGGAATTCCGGTGACCTTTTCCACAAACTCCGGCGTATATCGGGAGACCTTCTCCTTGACGGCATCAAACGCTTCTGTATGCTGGTCGATAAATGGTTTATTATAAAGGCCCTCTTTGATGATGATGTGGGCAAGTCCATTTAGCCACGCAATATCGTCTCCAGGTTTGGGTTGAAGCCAGAGCGTGGCTTCTTCGACCAGGTCTATCTTTCTCGGATCAACGACGATGATCTTGGCGCCATTGAAACGGGCGCGATTCCTCAGCAACATTCCGATGACAGGATGAGTCTCTGTTGTGTTGCTGCCTGTAACCAGCAAGACATCCGCTTCCTGAATATCCGCAAGAGAATTGGTCATGGCTCCGGAACCCAGCGTGGTGGCCAGACCGACCACCGTGCTGGAGTGTCAGAGACGGGCGCAATGGTCTATATTGTTCGTACCGATGGCCGCCCTGATCAATTTCTGGAAGAGATAGTTCTCCTCACAGGTGACCCTTGCTGAGGAAAGGCCGGCAATACTGTCAGGCCCGTGCTTCTCTTTGATCTCTTTCAACTTATCGGAGACATAGGTCAAAGCCTCATCCCAGCCTGCCTCTCTCATTTTGCCGTTTTCTCTGATCAGGGGAGTGCGAAGCCTTTCCGGGCTGTTCACAAATTCAAATCCGAACCTTCCCTTCACGCAGAGGACTCCGTTATTCGTTCCGAGTCCTTCTTTTGTGGTGACTTTGATCAACCTGTTACCAACCACATTGGCTTCCAGAGAGCAACCCACCCCACAATAGCCGCATATGGTGGAGATCCTCTTCGCCTGCCAGACCCTTCCCTTGATGGGGCTGACATTCTCAGTTAGAGCTCCAACAGGGCAGGCGGCCAGACATTCGCCGCACGAGATACATCTTTCGGGTTTTACCGCCTCGACCCTGGTGTCGAAACCGGTCTCCTGAAGATCGAGGACCTCTCTTCCCACAATCTCTCTGCAGGTCCGGATGCATCGGCTGCAGAGGATACAGCGATTGGGATGGTATTTGATGGCAGGAGTGGAATAGGTCCTGTACTCTTTGGCCGGTGCATCGACCTGATACTCCGCCTTTTGAATCCCATACTCATAAACATAATCCTGCAGATCGCACTCTCCTCCCTTGTCGCAGACCGGACAATCGAGGGGATGCTTTACCAGCATGAACTGAAGGACTTCTCTTCTAAGCTCCCGGATCTTCGGGGTATCGGTTTCGATCACCATGCCATCCATGGCCTGTGTGTTGCAGGCGGTGACAGGGTTCTCAAGACCCTGAACCTCCACCACACACACCCTGCAGAAGCCCGTTGGGATAAGGCTCTCCATGTGACACAGCGTGGGTATCCGGAAACCGTTCTGGTGAGCAATCTTCAGGATGGTTGCGCCTTCTTCTGTCTCAATGGCTCTGCCGTTGATCGTAATTCTCATCGCAATCTTCTCCTCTAAAAATTGAATGCCTCTTCAGGCATACTGTCTATTATCCTGTTTGTTCCTTTTAAAAACTTTGTGAAATATTTAATTTGCCCATCATTCAATAGAACAACCCGTCAAATTTGTCAAGAGAAAATTAAGGGCCATTGTAATCCATCAGTTATGGTTTGCTTAAGTTTACCATAACCTGTAACTCAGCCCTTCCCCGGCCTCGCTCCGCGAAGCGGGGCGGGCAGGGCTGATTTACCAGGGGTAAAGCCCTCAGTTACATATTCGCCGAACCTTTTATCATTCGTAACTGAGGGATTACGGGCCATCTGAGAAAATATTTTCTCATCCGAAACAGACATAAAGAGGCGGGACGATCTCTCCATATTGAACCTTGACAAGAAATGATGGATTTGCGTATCTTTATTCCAATGATCGATTTTCCCGTTCGAGAGGATCTGAAAAATGCGATTCGGTTTCCATATCTCCATTTCCGGGGGATTTTCAAGGGTCGTTGAAAAGGCTAAGATTCGAGGCTGCGAGACCATTCAGTTCTTCTCCAGGAATCCGAGGGGATGGAAGTATGATCCTCTAAACAAGAAGGATATTGAAGCATTCCGCACATCGACCCAATCCTCGAGTCTCTTCCCTCTCTTTCTCCATCTTCCCTATCTTCCAAATATTGCCTCAAAAGATTCAAAGTTTTATAACCGCTCAATCGATTCGATGGTGATCGATCTCGAAAGGGCAGAACAGTTAGGGGCTCACTATCTGATCATCCATATCGGCCATCGAATGGAATCAACGGAAGATCAAGCCATTGAAGCCGTTGCTTATGCAATGAATCAGGCATTTGAGAAAGTAAAGAATCCGGTTATGCTCCTTCTGGAAAACACCGCGGGGCAGGGAACGGAAATCGGTTATGAATTTGGTCAAATCAAAAAGATCATCGAGAGGGTTGAGCAAAGAGACAGGATTGGAATCTGCCTCGACATCGCCCATGCCTTTGAGGCGGGATATGACTTCTCGAATGAACACGGCATTGAGAAGACGATCAAGTCTTTTGATCAAACGATTGGCTTAAAACGGCTCCATCTGCTACATCTCAATGACTCAAAGACTCCTTTGGGATCGAAAAAAGACAGGCACTGGCATATTGGTGAGGGCTATATTGGAATGGAGGGATTCCGATATCTGGTCAATCACCCTCTGTTAAAACATCTCCCGGGCATCATGGAGACCCCGAGAAAAGATACCGTCGAAGACCTTAAAAATATGAAGGTGATCCGGGATCTTGTTGAGTAATGGAAAAATCGTTAGTTCAGGGGGTAGGGAGTCATTTTTAGGACACAATGAAAATGACTTTTTAGGCAAGGTTAAGGGGTTAGGGCTATGAAGGTAGTTTGGTGAAAGGTCAATGGGTTAGGGTTAAAAACACATGACCTAACCCATTAACAAAACCGGCCTCTTTGCCCTTACCTTCAGACCTTAGACTTTTATTTTCTAAACCAATGATATGACATGATCCTCATCTATCCTCCTGTTGCCAAACCGTGCGAGCCTCCGGCAGGTATAGCCAAACTTTGCGGCGCCCTTAATCACCACGGAATGAATTTCAAGGTCCTGGACGCGAATTTGGAAGGTCTTCTCAGCCTTCTGAAGAATCCACCTGTGTCATCGGATACCTGGACCTCACGGGCAGTGCGTCATCTTTCCAGACATCTCACCTCGTTGAAATGTTGGGATGGGTACCGGGATCAGAGCGGTTATCGCCGAGCCATCAAGGATCTGAATCGGCTGCTGGAGATGCCAGCCCGTTGCAGTCGTGTACGCCTTGGCTTGGCGAACTATGAACATGAAGGTCTATCCCCGGCCAAGAGCAAAGATTTGATCATGGCCGCAGAAAATCCCGAGGACAATCCTTTCTATCCCTATTTTAAAAAACGGCTCACCGAGCTTTTGAGAGAGCAACAGCATTCCTTGATCGGTTTTTCACTCAACTACTTAAGCCAGGCCCTGTGCACTTTCGCAATGATCGGTTTTCTTAAACGGGAGTGGACCGGAGTAAAATTGGTTTTGGGCGGAGGGCTCGTGACTTCATGGATGAGAAGCCCCCACTGGAAAAACCCTTTTCAAGGGTTGGTTGATCATCTTGTCGCCGGACCAGGAGAAGTCCCTTTGCTTTCACTCACCGGTGTAACGCAGTCCGGAGATATTCATTACAGGCCGGATTATGATTCTCTACCCATGAGAGGTTACTTTGCCCCCGGGCCAATTCTTCCCTACTGCTCTTCAAGCGGATGTTACTGGAACAGGTGTTCATTCTGTCCGGAAAGGGCTGAGGGAAATCCTCATACTGCTATTCCGGTTGAAGAGGTGATCCTCGATCTTCTCCGCCTGGTTGATAAACATAAGCCGGTTCTTATTCATTTTCTCGACAACGCCGTCAGTCCGTCACTGATGAAGGCAATTTCCGAACATCCTCCCGGCGTGCCCTGGTATGGCTTTGCCAGGATCACTCGCCATCTTACAGACCCGGATTTCTGCATGGCCCTGAAGCGATCGGGATGTGTGATGTTGAAACTTGGTCTCGAATCAGGAGACCAGACTGTGCTCGACGATCTGCAAAAGGGCGTCAATCTTGAGGAGGCTTCAATTGCTTTAAAGAACCTGAGAAAGGCAGGGATTGCCACCTATGTCTATCTTCTATTTGGAACGCCCCCGGAAGGTCTGATCGAAGCGCGAAGGACCCTTGGGTTTGTTGTTAGACATCATGATTGCATTGGTTTCTTAAATCTTGCCATCTTCAATATGCCGATCTACGGACCAGAAGCCCAACAGATGGAAACAAAGGCCTTCTCTGAAGGGGACCTTTCCCTTTATACAGGTTTCGATCATCCAAAAGGATGGAGCCGGCAATTGATCAGGCAATTCCTGGACAAAGAATTCAAAAGACATCTTGCCATCGCTTTGATTTTGAGAAGAGAGCCGCCTGTCTTCACCTCTAACCACGCCCCCTTCTTCGTCAGGGATGGGAGGGCCGGGTGATGGGGAACCGTTCCTTTTTTCATTAAGCGAAATTACTTGACCGCTGTTTTTCCTTACGATACAATGAATTTGTAAGGAATCATAGAATATGAGACTTGCTGGCTACAACCCTTGAGAGATTCGAAGGAGAATAGAAGGGAGAAAAAGAATGCAATCGGTCATTATTTCAAAATTTCAAACTACCATTCCGAAGGCGGTGCGGGAGAATCTCAAACTTTCAATCCGGGACGCCCTGGAATGGAAAATTGAGAGAGGAAAAGCGGTTGTATACCCCGCCCAGAAAAAGTTCCTGCAATACAAAAATATCGTAAAAACAGGAAAAGGGGATATTTCTGCTGACATCGAGCGGGCCCGAACCATGCGTGTGGAGAAATATCGGTGAAGAAATATATTATCGATACAAACGTTTCCAGATGAAATATTTCGGGAAATAGAACGGTTTTCTAAGGAGCATCGGTATTCGAGAAGCGAAGTGTTCGTGATGGCGGTCAAGGAATTCTTAGAGAAATTGAAATCCAGGGAACTTTTCAATGCTTTGAACGAGGTCTATTCAGAGCCCGAGTCTTTAGAAGAAACAAGTTTAAGGGAAAAAAGCAAGGGCGATGTATTACTGACCACCTTACCCATGACTCTTTTCCAGTTCCTGTAACTCCGAGGTCAAAGGAAATACCTGGTAGCGTCCAAGGGTAAGAAGGAACTCTACGCGGCTCATACCTGCCAGCTCAGCAGCTCGTCCTGATGAGAGTCTCCCCATTTCATAAAGCTTCACTGCGGCCAGAAGCCGAATTTCTCGTCCGAAAGATTGTTCATCAGTCTTTTCAGCCAACAAAACCCCTTCCGGTACGTCAATCATAATCCGCCGGGTGCCCATAATGGTTCTCCTTGATTTGTTTCCCGATCTCTATGTAAAATTATCTATTAATCTCAAGTTGTTTGTCAATCATTAAGTTGTGATTTCTGCAATCCGCAATTGATAGGCCTCTCTTGTGCTTCCCCCTAAGTTAATCCTGAGTTTGTCGAAGGAAGCCGCACTGGTTTCTTGTAGACTTGGGGTCAGGCAATCGTAATAAAGTATTTTTTCTTTCCTTTCTTGGTCAAATCTTTTTTCAACTTCTCGTAATGAGAGAAAGCTGTCACGCTGCCCTTTTCACTACATACTACATACATTAAGTTGTTGATGATTGATAAAATCTCCCCTCACCCCTCTTTGCCCTCCGGGCCAGGCTT
This sequence comes from Syntrophorhabdus sp., assembly GCA_020724025.1. The sequence continues at coordinate 10,161 of DYHU01000004.1, forward strand.
CGCCCCAGAGGGGCTTCTGCCCCGGAGGGAGGCCCTATGGGCAGGCGGCCAAAGAGGGGGAAAGAATTTGTCTCTCAACCTTCGTGAAAACGATTCTCGGGATTTGGAGGGACATTTCCCATATTTCACTATATCCAATCTATTTAAAGCCTTTTCCAAATTAGCCAATCAATCTCAAATTGAGTCTTTTAATTATCCTTATTTAGTGGTAATATTTAACTGAATAGAGGGAAGGTTATTTGACCTCGGTAGGCAGGAGGGGAAATGAGAGTAATAGAGGAGAACTACCAGCGTATCATGGATGACAGGCGTTCATTCGACATTCACTTCTGGCAATCCCAAGGTGATCGTGCCATTTTTGAGGCGGTATCGGAAATGCTGCGTGACTACTTCTTGCTTCGAGGTAAAGATGCTGACGAATTCCGACTTCAGAGAACTGTTGAATCTTTTCGAAAAGCATAAGATTCGCTATCTTGTTGTGGGCGCCTATGCGGTAATGAAATACAGCGAGCCCCGATTCACGAAAGATCTTGATTTATGGATAGCGACTGATTTAGAGAATTCAAATTCGGTCTATGTGGCGTTGAAGGAATTTGGTGCGCCACTGGCAAATCTTACCGCAGATGACTTCACCCACCAGGATTACTTCTATCAGATGGGAATATCGCCTTTAAGGGTGGATATTATGATGTCGATTCCAGGAGTCGAATTTGAAGAGGCATGGAAGAACCGTGAGGTCGTTGAATTGGATAACCTTAAGATTCCGTTTATTTCGAGATCTGACCTCATCCGGGCAAAGGAAGCGAGCGGAAGGCCGCAAGACAAGATTGATATCGATAGGCTCAAGGAAGCCGAACACTTATAATACCCGCGATCTGGGTAGGCAATCGTAATAAAGTATTTCTTCTTTCCACTTCTCGTAATGACAGAAGGGCCGCACTCTTCACTACATACATTAATTTGTCTCCCAACCTTCCTTAAAACGACTCCCGGTGAAAATACTGAAAGACTCTTCATCCGCGAGTGTAGTGCGTCTAACGCTTCTTTACATAAGTTCCGAAGCCGTCATTCCCGCGAAAGCGGGAATCCAGATTGAAAACACTGGATTCCGGGTCAAGCCCGGAATGACAATCAAAGCAAAGGGACTTTTGACGCAGTACGCTATCGCTTCCTTCGACTACGCCCAGGACAGGCTCTTCAGAATGACAGGAAGGGAAAATCGTTAAAAATAGGTTATAATAATATTTAGCTTCTCTGAGAGGTTCTTTTATTCCTTAAATACCGCTTTGAGAAAGACGCAAGATTTCTAAAACAAATCCATGATAGTTTCATCACCCACAAAACATGAAAATCGTTAATCCCCCCTCACCCCCCTTTAGTCTCCGACCCAGAGCGGTCTCTGACCCGGAGGGCAAAGGGGGGGGATGGGGGAATTTGAAACTCATTTTCTAAGCGATCCATGAAAAACATACGTAACTTCAGTATCATTGCACACATTGATCACGGAAAATCGACCCTGGCAGACCGCTTCATTCAGTATGCGGGTCTGGTGAACGAACGAAACTTCAAGGACCAGATCCTGGATAATATGGACATCGAGCGCGAGCGTGGAATCACCATCAAGAGTCAGGCCATTTGCCTACCCTATCAGGCCAGAGACGGAGAGGAGTATGTTCTCAATTTGATCGACACACCGGGACATGTCGACTTTTCTTATGAGGTTTCTCGCTCCCTGGCCTCTTGTGAAGGCGTCCTTCTTCTGATCGATGCGGGTCAGGGCGTGCAGGCTCAGACGATTGCCAATCTTTATCTGGCTATGGAAAATAACCTGGAAATCATCCCGGTCATCAATAAGATCGATCTTCCCACGGCAGATGTGGAACGGGTGATTGAACAGATCGATTCGGAGTTAGGGCTGGACCCTTTCGGTTCTCTAAAATGTTCGGCCAAAGAAGGGATAGGGATCGAAGAGATTTTTGAGGCCATTGTCAAGAGAATCCCTTCTCCGAAAGGCGATCCCGAAGGACCGCTGGCCGCCTTGATCTTCGATGCCCAGTATGATCCTTTTCGCGGGACAATCATCCACTGCCGGGTCTTTGACGGAACCGTGAAGCCTGGAGATTTTATCCGTTTGATGTCCAATCAGGCAGCTTATAAGGTCGAGGAGGTGGGGCGATTCCTGCTCGCCAGAGAAAAACGTGACAGGATCTCCGCGGGAGAGGTGGGCTATATTTTTGCAGGAGTTAAGACCGTGTCGGACGTTCACATCGGCGATACGATTACGCTCGATGACCGGCCTTGTGATAAGCCCCTCCCCGGCTTCAAGGAATTCAAGCCGGTGGTCTTCTCTTCCATCTATCCCATCGCTCCGGAAGACTATGAAGACCTAACTGTTGCGCTTGAAAAATATAAGTTGAATGATGCGGCCTTTGTCTATCAGAAAGATTCATCGATTGCCTTGGGACAGGGCTTCCGGTGCGGATTTCTCGGTCTCCTTCATCTCGAAATCGTCCAGGAAAGGGTGGAACGGGAATATGATCTCTCCATCATTCTCTCCGTTCCGAGCGTCCGTTATCGGTTTACATTGAAGGACGAAAGCATTGTCTTCGTTGACAATCCCGCCCATTACCCGGATCCCATTTCCATTGAAAAAGGAGAGGAGCCCTACATTCGCGCCATGCTGCTCTTGCCGGAAAGATATCTGGGCGCTGTGATGAAACTCTGCATGGAGAAGCGAGGGGAGAACTCAAAGCTCAACTACCTGGGCCCGGGCCGCGTGGAGTTGAGTTATGAGATGCCTCTGGCCGATGTGATTTATGATTTTTATGATCGTTTCAAATCCGTCACCCAGGGATACGGGTCCTTTGATTACGAAGTCCTTGACTATAGAGATAGCACGCTGGTCCTGGTGGACATCCTGGTCAACGGCGAGAAAGTCGATGCCCTGTCGCAAATTGTCCATCGCGATCAAGCCCGTGCCCGTGCCCTGCGGGCCTGTGAAAGATTGAAGGAAGAAATCCCGCGACAGATGTTTAAGATAGCGATTCAAGGGGCAATTGGCGGAGAGATCATCGCTCGCACGACCATCTCTCCCTTCCGCAAGGATGTGACAGCAAAGTGCTACGGCGGCGATATCACCCGCAAGCGGAAGCTTCTGGAGAAGCAGAAGAAAGGCAAAAAGAGGATGAAGACGATCGGGTCGGTCTCCATCCCTCAGAGTGCCTTTCTCGCCGTATTGAAATCGGACACGGATAACTAGAAGTTAAAAAGTAATCAGTAGGCAGAAGGCAGTAAGCAGAAGTACTCGAACCCTGGAACCCTTGAATCCCTGCCTGCGCCTGCCTGCCGGTAGGCAGGGCAGGCAGGCTCGAACCCTAATTAGGCTTCCCATATGAACTCGGAGAAGATTCCCGGCCTCTACCTTCATATTCCTTTTTGCCTGAGCAAATGTCCCTACTGTGATTTCTATTCGTCAACGTCCATCTCTGCTGTCCCTCATTATCTGAATGCTCTTTTCAAAGAGATGGAGATGCACCGCAACCGATTCGATTCTTTTGATACGGTCTACCTCGGAGGCGGAACCCCTTCGCTTCTTAGCCCGGAACAGCTGGAACGTATCCTGATAAGTGTAAGGAAAAACTTCAGTCTCATATCGAACCCGGAGATAACGATCGAGACCAACCCGGCTGATCTTAATCAATCTTTCCTTGAATCCATTCTTGAGATTGGAATCAACCGAATCAATATCGGAGTTCAATCTTTTGATGAGAAAGCGCTCGGCTTTCTGGAAAGAAGACACACGGTAAAACAAGCCATTTCAGCCATTGAGGCCTCAAGAAAAGCAGGATTTAAAAATATAGGGCTGGATTTGATTTATGGTGTCCCGGGGCAAGTCATAGGGTCATGGCTCGATACCTTGAAACAGGCAGTCGCCTTTTCACCGGAACATCTTTCCTGTTATCAATTAACGCTCGAACCGAAAACGCCATTGGGAATAAGGTGCCAGGCAGGAGAATTTCGCATCCCCGGAGAAGACCTGCAGTTTGAATTCTTTATGAAGACGTCCGAATTCCTCGAAGAGGTCGGGTATATCCACTACGAGGTGTCGAACTTTGCAAGAAGAAAAATCCATACCTCAAGGCACAATCAAAAATACTGGGACCACTCCCCTTTTCTCGGTCTGGGTCCTGCTGCTCACTCCTTTCAGTCCAATCAACGCTGGTGGAACCATTGTTCCCTTGAACAATATCTCGCTGCGATCAACGGGGGAAACCTTCCTGTTGAAAAGACAGAAACTCTCACAATGGAGCAACTCCAACTGGAAGCGTTCTACCTCGGTCTCCGGACAAAAAGGGGGGTTTGCCTCGAGGAATTTAAGAACCAGTATGATTACGATCTTTTCATCGAAAAAAAGAAACTATTGGCAAAACTTGAGGAAGAAGGATTCATTTCTATCCAGAATGGCTACCTTTATCCAACACAGACCGGCCTTGCCATCGCCGATAGCCTATCATTGATTTAGGGAAACAGTGCGGATTAAATAGTGTCTGTTCATAAATTCAGTTTACTCGTCATACCCGCGAAGGCGGGTATCCAGAACGTAGTGAAAAGACTGGATTCCCGTTTTCACGGGAATGACAAAAAAAGATGATTACGCAATTTATAAACAGACACTAAATAATAAAAGGGGACGGTTCTTTTTTTTGAAGATGCCCTGAAAGCTTATTCAGAAAGCGATCAAAATGATAGCGATCTCCAATCATGTCCAGGAAGGATTGAACCCGGGTGGCCCAGATAATTCAGGCAGTGGGGTCTCAAGAAGACCCACCATCCTACTGATAGCGGCCGCTACAGGTTCAAAAATCCGCAATAAGGCTTTTGGAATAAGATTGCCGCTTTTAGGATATCCCTCCATCGGTCTTGCAATGATTTCTGCCCTTACCCCTGATCAATTTCATATTCGGCTCATTGACGAAGCCAACGAACCCGTTCCCTATGGGAAAAGAGGGGACTTGGCGCTCATCGTTGGTCAGACCCATCACATGCCAAATGCCTATTCTATATCCGACCGTCTGCGCTCTGAAGGCACGAAAGTCATATTAGGGGGTATGCATGTGACCGCACTTTCTGAAGAAGCATTAATGCACGCCGATTCTGTCATTGTGGGTGAGGCAGAAACGGTGTGGAGGGAGATTCTCGACGACTTTGTCAAAGGATCGCTTAAGAAAAAGTATTTCGGCCGGGAGGTGAACCTTGCCGAGCTTCCTCCTATGAGGCGCGACCTGTTCAATAAAAGGTTCTACTATCCGGGTCAAATCATTGAGACTACACGCGGCTGTTCCGTAGGTTGCGTTTTTTGTGGCGTGCAGAATTTTTTTGGCACAAGATTTCGGGTACGCCCGCCTGAGGCCATCAGAGAGGAATTGATGACTTTATTCGGACCAAGACCGCCACAGACTCGATGGAAGAAGTGGTTAGCTCGACACTGGCACCCTGATATCCCCTATTTTGTGGAAAGGCGTCTTCTCTACGTGATGGACTCCAATTTTGTCTCAGAACCTAGTCATGCCCGTGCCGTATTGAAGATCTTCAAGGAATGCGACCTCCGGTGGTTCGGCCATGCAAGTTTCAATCTCATGCGGGATGATAAATTGGTCGATCTTTTAGCCGATTCGGGCTGCTTAGGTGTAAACATCGGCTTTGAATCGCTTTCCCAGGCGAATATCGATACGATGCATAAGTTTCCAAATAAAACTGCTGAATATGCCGAATGTATCAAGCGTCTTCATGAGCGCGAAATCGGAGTCATGGGCACCTTTATGGTAGGTTTTGACGAAGACACCCCAAAGGTCTTTGATCAGATCGTTGATTTTGCCATGGAAAACCGCCTGGAGACAGCGTTTACATTGATTCTTACCCCCAAGCCTGACACAATGCTTTTTAATCAAATGAACACCCAGAACCGCATGCTCAGTCACAACTGGTGTGATTACGACGAAGGCACAGTCACCTTTATCCCAAAGAACATGACTCCAAGGCAACTCCATTCGGGTATGCGATCCGTATGGAGTCGCGTCTATTCATGGCGGGGAATATGGCACAGGATTATGACCAAACCCAGGGTGCGGCCTTTCTTCTACCTACCCATGAACCTGGGATTCCACCGGTGCACCCGCTTGATATGTTCTGAAAAGATTTGGTCTGTTCCTGATCCGAAACAACTCCATGTCGATGGGACAGCTGGATCATCTCAGTGAACCCAGATGTTGCAATATCGGACCCGAGCAGGGGCACTTCCAAACCCTTGCAATTGCGGATTTTTAAAAAATGAAGGGTTACAGAGGATGTCACTTTACGTGAAGTCCCGGTTTTGCCTGGCAAAGCACGTAGCCTACTCCCAAAGGTGCCGCTGCAAGGCTTTGGGGAAATACCCGCCGCATTGTGCGGCGACTTCCCGGCGAAACCGCTCAGTGCCCCCGCTCAGTTTCGATATTGTTTTGTTTGCACTGGCGGGTGAATATGCCTAAAGCGCTTCTCATCCATGCAACCGATAAATCTTTCCTCGTGGCGGAACAGCCGCAAATCCCTTTCCCGGTACTTGGCCTGATCACCGTAGCCGCACTATTGCCCAAGGATTGGGAGGTGGCGGTGATAGACGAAAGCATGGAGGCTGTTGATCTGGAGGCGAGCGGTGACCTGGTGGGCATATCGACCCTCACTCTTGACGCTTACCATGCTTACGATCTGGCCGATTACTTCCGCGCCAGAGGGATACCTGTTCTGATGGGCGGCATGCACCCATCCGCCATGCCGGCAGAGGCTTTGAAACACGCTGATGCCGTGGTAGTAGGTGAAGCCGAGAATGTCCTTGACCGCGTCCTGTCAGATTTCAAGGAGGGCAGGATGCGTGGTGTTTATAAGAATGAAAACCCTCCAGACCTTGCTAACATGCCGCGCCCGCGATTCGACCTCCTTCACCCCAGGCATCGCAATTTCCTTCACTCCGTACAGGCAACGCGCGGCTGTCCCCATCACTGTGAGTTTTGCTCTGTCACGCCATTCTTCGGGCACCAATACCGATTGAGGCCGGTGAAAGAAGTGATTGCCGACCTCCAAGCCTCATTTGAGGAGGCCCGCTCGAGGACGGTCTTCTTTGTCGATGACAACATCACCGGCCGGGCCGACTACGCAAAGGAATTGTTTGAGGCGCTCATCCCTCTAAAGATAAAATGGGGAAGTTTTGCATCCGTAACGATGACCCGCGATCGTGAACTGATGGAACTGGCGGCGAAATCAGGATGCATCGAGCTCTTTATCGGGTTCGAGTCCCTCTCACAGAACAACTTGGATCGCTCCCACAAGTCATGGGTTCGTGCCGACAGGATACAAGAGTATATTAAAACTTTTCATCATCACGGAATCATCGTCGAAGGTGCTTTCATCTTTGGCCACGATGAAGACCGTAAAGATGTCTTTCGCAGAACCGTCGATTTCGTCCAAAAAAATGGCATCCAGGTGCCTGTGTTTGGTATCCTCACGCCTTATCCTGCCACCCGACTCAGGGCCAGGCTTGATGTGGAAGGCAGGCTTCTGCCAGAAGCCACAGACTGGCGACTCTACGACGGCTCGCATGTCCTGTTTAAACCCGCTCATATGACGCCGGAGGAACTTGAGGAGGGCTTTCTTTGGGCCAAGAAATTCTGTTGTGCGCCTCGTTCCATCTTCGGAAGGATGTTCCGTGCGCCAAGAGCGAATTGGTTTACGGCTCTGGGCCTTAACTTCTCCATGCGCTCTGGCAGGATGCAGCAGATAAAGGATCGTTGGCCACGTTCCAAAGGTCCATTGGCCAACCCTGGAACATGGTAATATTCGGCCTCTCTAAGACAAAGAAGTAGGGAAGTAGTGGGCCTAAAGGTCTGCGCATGAATAACATGAACAACCAACCCGCTCCCTCCGGTCCAGAAACCCCCCTGGGGCGGAGCCACCCTGAGCCCTCCGACAAGCTCAATGCGAACGGTCGGTGGCATATGGACTTGTTCAAGTTATTTTTACGCAGCCACTAAGGACCGTTTTGCTTTCTACCTTCTCGTTAGCTGTCGATATTTGATCCGGTGGGGTTGATCCGCCGCAGATCCAAGGCGATGCCTTCGATCGGCTTCATACTCGGAGTAGTTTCCTTCGAACCAGACGATGGTGCTCTCGCCTTCAAACGCCAGAATATGGGTGGCGATCCGATCGAGGAACCAGCGGTCATGGCTGATCACGACCACCGACCCGGCAAAATTTTCCAGAGCCTGCTCCAGCGCTCTCAGGGTGTTCACATCCAGGTCATTCGTCGGTTCGTCCAGAAGAAGGACATTGGCTCCTTCCTTGAGCATCCGTGCCAGGTGGACACGGTTTCGTTCTCCCCCTGACAGGATCCCAACCTTCTTCTGTTGATCGGCGCCCAGAAAACTGAAGCGGGCCACATAGGCGCGTGAATTGACCTGCCTGCTGCCAAGCTGGACCGCATCCTTTTTTTCTGAAATCACTTCCCAGATAGTCTGATCCGGATCGAGGATGTCGCGGCTCTGATCGACATAAGCCATTTTCACTGTTTCGCCTATCCGGATTGCTCCGGAATCCGGCTCTTCCCGGCCTGTGATCAATCGGAAGAGCGTGGTCTTCCCTGCGCCATTCGGGCCGATGATCCCGATGATCCCGCCCGGAGGGAGGGAAAATGAGAGATTCTCCATCAGAATTCGATCCCCATAGGACTTGGTGACACTGCGGCTTTCGATCGCGACATCCCCGAGCCGTGGTCCTGGAGGAATATAGATCTCGAGCTCTTTGGCTGCCTTTTCGCTCTCTTTTCCAAGGAGGGTTTCATAAGAGGCGATTCTGGCTTTCGACTTTGCATGCCTCCCTTTCGGCGTCATCCGGATCCACTCGAGTTCCCGTTGCAGCGTTTTTTGACGCTCGCTCTCTGTCTTTTCTTCCTGTCGCAGACGATTCTCCTTCTGTTCAAGCCATGAAGAATAATTTCCTTTCCACGGAATGCCTTCTCCCCGGTCAAGTTCCAGAATCCATCCGGCCACATTGTCAAGAAAGTAGCGGTCATGGGTGACGGCAATGACCGTTCCGGAATACCGCTTCAGGTGCTGTTCGAGCCAGGCCACGGTCTCGGCATCGAGATGGTTGGTGGGCTCATCGAGAAGCAGAATGTCGGGCTTTCGAAGCAGAAGCCGGCATAGCGCCACGCGCCTTCTCTCTCCACCCGAGAGGACTTTCACCGGTGTATCTCCCGGAGGGCAACGAAGGGCGTCCATGGCCATTTCAAGCCGTGAATCGAGATCCCAGGCATCGAGGGCGTCAAGTTTCTCCTGCACCTCACTCTGTTGTTCGATCAGACGATTCATCTCCTCTATCGACAGAGGCTCTGAAAACCTCTCATTGATCCGGTTGAATTCGTTCAAGAGATTAACCGTCTCCTGAACCCCCTCTTCTACAATCTCACGCACCGTCTTGGTCTCATCGAGCTTTGGTTCTTGTTCGAGAAAACCGATGGTGAAACCGGGGGTCAGGATGGTCTGTCCAATAAACTCCTTATCTTCTCCGGCAATGATGCGCAGTAGGGAGCTCTTCCCGGAGCCGTTCAAACCGATGACGCCGATCTTGGCTCCGTAAAAATAGGAGAGGGAGATGTCCTTCAAAATAGGCCTTTTATCGTGATACTTGCTTACGCCGATCATGGTGTAAATGATTTTCTGTGATTCATTTGCCATCTCGTTTTCAATCCTCCAGCCTCTCGTTCGGAACCTTCCGGGAAGAGATCTCGCTAATCAACATGAGTTAAAATGATTTATATCCTAATTGAGTCAAAAAAATAACTTCCTCCCCCCACGGAGGGGGAGGATTAAGGTGGGGGGGAGATCCATGATGTTCACCCCCATCCCAACCTTCCCCCATCGTAAGGGGGAAGGAGATGAGATAAGAAATCGTGTATTTAAGTGAATGACGAGACAAATCGGGCGACTGGGCTTTAAGACCGAATTCGTTGATTTGAAAGAGTGGCATATTTTTCGCTCAATTAGGGTTATATTCTAACGCCACATCACTTTTGGAGGGTGACGTGTGACAAGGCGCTTGTATTTCATATCCGGGTAGCCGAGGCCCATGGCTGAGTAGCATCGGTGATCTGCGGGGATACCCAGCCAGCTTTTGATCTTGCGGTCATGATGCACTGCATTCACCAGAAAGCCATTAAAGCAACACCCAAGCCCTAAGGTATGTGCCATCAGAGAACAATTGTAGAGGGCCACCGAGCAATTAAAAGAGGAACAACTGTCCCAGGATTCGGCATGGGCGATCATCACCACAGGTGCATGATAGAACAGGCGATCCTCTCCCCGATTCATTGCCTCACGGGCAACCATCATTTTGGGAAGGGCGTCGCGTAGATATTCTACCGTCTTTTTCCCTGCGATCAGAGAAAGGAAAAGGCTGCCGAACCAACCCTGCACTCGTGAAAAAATCTGGTCACCAAAACGGAGGGTCATCTCCCTTAACCGTTCGATCTGGTCCGGAGATCCCAGCACCACATAATGGACATTCTGACTGTTCGTGCCTGTTGGCCCATATCTTCCGGCGTCGAGGATTTTTTCCAAAATCTGTTTCGGAACCGGATCAGAGGTGTAGTTCCGGACCGAACGCCTCTCCCGGATGAGAAGCTCCAATACCTCAGGCGAAACTGCCGGGGCTTCGCCTTCTCTGGGATGCTTTTCAAAGAGCATCTCATCATGAAGGATGGCTTCACTCGGACACACCGCACCGCAGTGGCCGCAACCGATACACCATCCCCCTCTGACCACTTTGGACTTTTCTTCAGCCATAGCAAGCACGAAGCTCGGGCAAACCGCCACACATCGTTCACAACCGATACACTTGCTCTCAATCACCGTGGGGGGATTCACTTCCCGTTTCATAATCCTCTATTCCTCCGCCTCCAAAAATTTAAGATCGATTGAAGTGTGGACCAATGGGTCCACCCATTCAAGGAAAATTGAAGCGCATTTAATAATGCAACATTGTAACCTTATTTACAATTACGGTAGGAATTGGGGTCAGGTCTTGAAATGTTGCATTTCAGCCGCCTCGCTTTTTGACCTGGTCCCTCTATATGACTTTGATGGGGATTTAGGGTCAGGCAATCGTGACCAGGGATTGATCGAGGAGCGAGGTTGTTTGATTCGCAGGAGGATACCTTTGTTTCCTGAGAGATGAGGTGGGATTAGCTTCCCAGTTTTTTGATGAAGAATTTTTTTGAGATGATCTATTGGTTCCTGTTTTTGAAGGCATCAGCAAACGGGTTATTTGTAAAGCTATCCTTTCCTTTTTGCTCTCTTTCCAGTCTGCCCTCTTCCTTCTTTCTCTCCTCCCCCTTTGAAACCACATTGGGTCCGGGCTGGCTGTTTTTCATAGAAAGGGAAATCCACCTTCTTTCGAGGTCCACATCCAGCACTGTTACCAATACTTTTTGATGAACCTTCACAACCTCCGCGGGGTTTTTCACAAAACGGTTCGAAAGTTCGCTGATATGCACCAGTCCGTCCTGATGGACGCCGATGTCGACAAAGACACCAAACGCGGCAATATTCGTCACAATTCCAGGAAGCTTCATCCCGGGTTTTACATCCTCTATCTTTTCAACCCCTTCTGCGAATCGGAAGGTTTCGAATTGCTCACGGGGATCGCGGCCAGGCTTGGAGAGTTCCGCAAGGATATCATTCAATGTGGGAAGACCCACCTTTTCCGAGACGTATTGTTTCAGATCGATTCTCTCCCGGAGCTTCTCCTCACGAACCAAATCCAGCACCGAGCAACCCAGATCCCTTGCCATGGCATCGACAATGGGATAGCTCTCCGGATGGACTGCGCTTCGATCCAGCGGGTTTTCTCCATCCCTGATGCGTAAAAAACCGGCGGCCTGCTCAAAGGCTTTGGGTCCCAGGCGGGGGACCTGCTTCAATCCTTCCCTCGATGGAAACGGACCGTGCTCATTCCGGTACTCCACAATCCCCTTTGCGAGCTGGGGTCCCAACCCCGAGACATAGGTCAGAAGCTGTTTACTTGCCGTATTGACTTCCACGCCCACACGGTTAACGCAGCTCACCACCACATCATCGAGACTGCTCTTTAACGCTCCCTGTTCCACATCGTGCTGGTATTGGCCGACACCGATCGACTTCGGGTCGATCTTAACCAGTTCTGCCAGAGGGTCCATCAGCCTACGGCCGATGGATACCGCTCCTCGCACGGTCACATCCTGATCAGGAAACTCCTCCCTTGCCACCTCGGATGCCGAATAAACGGATGCGCCGCTCTCGTTGACCATCACCAGTTGAATCTCCTTTGGGAGATCGAGGCTCCTGATAAAACTCTCTGTCTCCCTTCCTGCAGTACCGTTCCCCACGGCAATGGCCTCTATGCCGAAGCGCTCGCACATCTCACGGATCTTTGAGCCTGCATCGGCTGCAGCCTTTTCGGACTGCAGGGGATAAATGGTTTCGGTATGCAAGAGTTTCCCCTGGCGGTCGAGGCAGACCACTTTGCACCCGGTCCGGAAACCGGGATCGATGGCAAGGATATTTTTCTGGCCGAGGGACGGAGTAAGAAGAAGTTGACGGAGGTTCTCGACAAAAACCCTTATCGCCTCCTCATCTGCCCGCTTCTTTGTTGCCAACCGTATCTCGGTCTCCATGGAAGAAGAGAGAAGTCTCTTGTAGCTATCGTGCGCGGCCATCCTGACCTGCTGGGACGCAGGCCCTTCCCCTTTAACAAAAAGGCCATCGAGGATGTCCAGGGCTTCATCATCGGGAGGTAAGACCCGCAGTGTGAGAAAACCCTCCTTTTCTCCTCGCCTCATGGCAAGAATCCTGTGGGATGGCGCTGTGCTCACGGGCTCTTCCCAGTCAAAGTAATCTTTGTACTTGATTCCTTCAGCCACTTTCTCCGGAATAACCTTTGACTTAAAAACAGCCTTTGATGAATAGAAATCGCGCATCCTGGCCCGGGCCGTCTGATCTTCATTGACCCATTCTGCGATGATGTCACGGGCTCCTGCGACGGCGTCTTCCGCAGAATCAACCCCTTTTTCAGGATCGACAAAAGTTGCTGCCTCGGCCAAGGGATCCATGTCCTCCTGCGCAAAAAGAAGCTGGGCCAGCGGTTCCAGTCCCTTTTCTTTGGCGATCGTTGCCCGGGTCCGGCGTTTCGGCCGGTAGGGCAAATAGATATCTTCCAGCACGACCATGGTCTCCGCCGACAGGATCTTTTCCTTTAACTCCTCGGTGAGTTGTCCCCTTTCCTCCAAAGATTTGAGGATGGTCTCGCGGCGCTTGTCCAGTTCCATGAGCTGATTGAGCCGGTCGCGAACCGCTGTGATGGCCACCTCATCCAGAGAACCCGTGGCTTCTTTTCGGTATCGGGCGATAAAGGGGACCGTAGCCCCTTCATTCAAAAGGTCTGCGGTGACCTGGACCTGTTTTGAGGTGAGACTTAGTTCTTGCGCAATCTTCGGAATATGTGCTTCGGTCATAACCTCCCTCTAAAAGATGACAAAGAGAATGTGGAAACTTCGGGTCAGGCAATCGTAACAGAGTATTGATCGAGGTTCAATGATGGGATAGATGACGCTTTCAGTCCTGAGCAATGAGGTGGGATGGTTAATCTTTGTCAGATATTAAAGAGAAAATTGATGATGTCGCCGTCTTCAACGACATAATCCCTGCCCTTCTGCATATATTTTCCCACTTCTCTGACCTTCTGCTCGCTTCCCAGTTTAATCAGGTCCTGATATTTCATCACCTCTGCCCGGATGAACCCGCGCTCAAAGTCGGAATGAATGACACCTGCAGCCTGGGGGGCAAGGGAGCCCTGCCGGTTGGTCCATGCCCGCACCTCGTCCTGACCAACAGTGAAAAACGAGATGAGGCCAAGGGTTTTGTAACAAAGCATGGTCAAACGGTCCAGAGCCGGCTGATCGAGCTGAAGCTCTTCAAGAAAGGATTGGCGATCTGAAGCATCCAGTTGGCAAAGCTCCTGCTCAATCTTGGCGGAAACGACAATCCATTGAAAGTCTTGCTGATCAAAATCCTTCTTTAATTGACCCATCAGGTCATCTGCCTCAGCCACCCCCTCCCCGATGTTGAGAATAATAATCATGGCTTTGCGGGTCAGCAAAGGGTAGCCAGCGATGAGCTTCTCTTCGGCCTCAGTTAAGAGGAAGTTCCTCAAAAAACGGCCGGTTTCAAGATGGCCTTTCATACGAGAAAGAAGGTCCGTTTCCTGAACCATCTTTTGAGCATCTTTCTTTCTGTTTTGTTCTTTTTCGAGCCGCTCGAGGCGCTTTTCAACAAAAAGAAGATCGTTCAGTTGCAGCTCTTCGTTAAAGAGCAGGATATCGCGACGAGGGTCGATCGTGCCATGGATATGGAAAACCGAATCGTCCTGAAACGTCCGGACGAGATGGCAGATCACATCCACCTGCTCCAGGCCCCGCAGAATCTGATCATTTCGAGAGGCCTGTTTATCTAAGTCGGGGAGAAGCAGAAATTCTATATGGGCGGGGGTTTCCTGACGTGGAGCGTAAATCTCCACAAGGCGATCGAAGCGGGCATCCCGCACCTTTGCCAGTCCCAGACCATTCCCTTTTTTACCTTCCGAATTTGGCTCTTTGCCGGTCAACAGCCGAAAAAGTGTGCGTTTGCCGACCTGAGTAAAACCAACAAGACCGAGTTTCATCGCATCCCTTTCTTTTCAATAGAACAAAACCTCCCATCCGATTTTCGGGGGCGTAGAATCGCCCAGCAAAAACCTCTCACGAATCTCTGGAATGATCCTTGGGAAATTCAGGAGATCACTGCCTTGGGAGAAACGTTCGGTGGGAGTGCATATAAGTTATTTTATAAAATAACACACGATTCGGTCATTCGCCAGGCAGGCAAAACCGTATGATAGGACGCCTCTTAAAGCCTTTTATTTGATGGGCCACTCCCCTCTTTCCTTCAGGACATCCCGGTAAACCTGAAGCGCCTCATTCACGGCAGGCATCCCCGCATAGGGAGCCAGCTGAAAAAAGATCTCTGCAATTTTTTTGGGGTCACAGCCAACATTCAGGGCTGCATTGACATGGAGCTTCAATTCGTCTGTGGCTCGCAGCGCCGCCAGCATGGCGCATGCAACCATCTGTCTTTCGGGCAGAGTCAATACCTTTCTGGAATAGAGCCTGCCGGTGATGAACAGGGAAAAATCGTTTGCAAGATCTCTGTCAAATTCCTTCCACATCAGATAGGGGGGATCCATCTTGATCCCTTTGCCAAACAGCTGATTGGCTGTCTTGAGTTTTTTTTCTTATTTCATCATCCATGAGATAAGCCCTCCTTTACGATGGCTGATCATTTCTCCGTCATCACGGCATTGGAAAGCTCGTCGGTGTCATCGGGGGTGATGGGAAAATGCCTGGATAGCAAACCCCCTATTCCCTGGATGGCCTGAGAAAGGGCATCGCAAGCCCGGCCTTCCCGGACCCCCCTGGAAACCTCAATCGCATAACGGTTCAGGGTCTCCTGATCCATCTTCTCATAAATGCCTTTATCCGCAAGAATCCAGACCTTCCTCTCGAGAAGGGAGAGAAAAAAGAGAACCCCTGTATTCTTCTTTGTCTTATAGAGTCCTTTCTCAAAGAATGCCCCTTCGGCCCTCAGCCTGACAGCCTCCTCTTTCCTTCTCGTTCCGATAAAGAACTTTTTCAATGTATCTATTCTTTGAAAGAGAAACCGGCAGGGGAAAAATAGGAAGAAGGTTAAGGGGATATAAGACCAGACAGAAGCGTGAAAAAAAAGAAGGGTCAAGATCAGTGAAAATAGGCCTCCGAGAAGGATTCCTCCAAGGATCTCTGCTTCAATGTATGGATTGCTCCGGTCAACCACCATGACAACAATCTCCCCGATGGTCCGGGATTCGACTTCATGGGTGATGGCCCGCAGTTTCTCCTTTTCTTCCGAAGTAAAGAATCTGTCTGATTTTGAATGGACTCTCATCACCAATCTCCTGAGGCCCCGCCTCCTCCAAAGGAACCGCCTCCTCCGCTAAACCCGCCATTAAAACCGCCCCCGCCTATAGAACTGCCGGTCCCTGGCCCGAAGAAGAACCCGCTACCATGATCCCTGTGGCCACCCCTTCGAGAACCTCCCGCAAAGAAGAGACTGGGCAGGAAGAGACCCGCCCCCAATCCAACCAAAGCCAATAGAATGATGGCGAGGATCCCGACAGGAAGGACGGCAAGATAAACAAAAGCTGGGAGCCCAATGGCCGCAGTGATTCCACCAAGGATGCGGGATATGCTGCCTAAGATAAGCGTGAAAACACCCAAAAAAATAAGGATGGTCAGGAAAGGAGGAAGCCCCTTCTGCTTGCGTTGAATTGGCCTCTTCTCGGCTTTGAACTCGCCCCGCGCTCCAGCGATCAAAGCAGAGACACCCGTTATGAAACCTCCGTCAAAATCCCCTTGTTTAAATCTCGGCTTGATGACCTGATCGATCATCCTTCCCGCCATCAGATCCGTTAATTTCCCCTCAAGGCCGCGGCCGACCTCGATCCTGATCTTTCTCTCCTGTTTTGAGACGATGAAGAGGACCCCATTGTCCTTCCCCTGATGCCCGACCTTCCAGGCCTCCGCCACTTTGATGCCAAATTCCTCAATATTTTCTCCTTCGAGAGATGGGACCGTCAAAATAACGATCTGGGTTGAATCCGATTCTTCAAAGGCTCGCAGATCTTTCTCGATCTTCGACCTTACGGAAGGACTGATCATTCCTGCATAATCGTTGACATAGCCCTCGAGCTTCGGGACCTCAAGGCCGAAAGCGGCAAAAGGCAGGCAGGCTAACCATAAAATAGAAAAGAGGAAAATCTTTTTCATTTGAGAATTTTACCTTTAAATCCCTTCTCTGCTTTACTCCCACACGGACAGTGAACAATGAATGATGAACTTAATTGTTCATTGTTTATCGTTCATCATTTTTTTATCTCCACAACTGTAATCCCTTAGTTATGGTTTGCTTAAGTTTACCATAACCTGTAACTCAGCCCTTTAGGGCTGATTCATTCCCGCCAAGGCAGAGATTTTAAAGTGACATATAATTTTACATTTAAAGCCAAATGTTCGATAGGAGTATCAGTTATATTGACACAATAAGATCGTCTTGCGCTCGTTTGAGTTAAATAAAATATGGCGGTAACGTGTTTTTGATAAAAGAAATATGGTCTTAAAATGGACTTATTTTGATCATCGTGATCTCCAAAAAAGAATTATAGGGAAATAAAAACCGCCATATTTAATTTGACATACATATTTGCACATTTAAGATGTAATCGTAAAAAGTCGTCACTCCGGTGGAAACCGGAGTCCAGAGAAGTTCTAACTACTTGAAAGAACTGGATTCCGGCTTTCGCCGGAATGACAGACAAAGGCATCATTAATGAAAACCGAAAAACAGGTCCCAATGTCAAATAAATTGGGCCATTAAAATCTCTGCCAAGGCGGGACTAAAGCCCTGAGTTACATATTCCACGAGCCGTTTATCATTTGTAACTGAGGAGTTACCCCCAACTCCGGTTTTTTTAGAATTTCACCTGAGGCGCCTTTGCAGCGCCAGCTTCAGCCTTGAAGGGTTCCTTCAGGCTCAGTTGGAGCAAGAATTTATTGGTCAGGTTGTTCGGGAATATCCGGATGGAGGTATTGAAGACTTCGACCGCCTTGTTATAGCGGGTCCGTGCCACATTGATCCTGTTCTCCGTCCCCTCCAGTTGGTGCTGGAGGTCCTGAAAATTCTGGTTCGCCTTAAGATCTGGATAACGCTCGACGACGACCATCAATCGCGAAAGGGCGCTGCTCATTCCGGCCTGGGCCTCCTGAAATTGTGAGAAGGCCTTGGGATCATCAATAATATTTTTGGGCACCTGCATGGCCCCAACCTTCGCCCTGGCCTCCGTGACGGCGGTCAGGGTTTCCTTCTCATGTTTGGCGTAGGTTTTAACGACCTCGACGAGATTGGGGATGAGGTCATTTCTTCTCTGATAGGATGCTTCAACGTCACCCCATGCCGCCTTGACCGCCTCCTCATTTTTCTGCATCGTGTTATAGCCGCAGCCGGAAAGTGACGCTACCATAAAAACCGAAAGAATTAACTTTATCAATAACGATCCTTTTTTCATCTTTTCCTCCTGATTTGAATTTGGGAAACCCGGATGGGGATTGGGATCAGGCCTCCCCTGTCTATTCATAGACGCCCATTTCATTCATCCGGTCTCGGCCGAAAAGATATGCCATTTATGCGACGACCGGGTGCAATGGTAATGGTTTTCATAGAACTATATTAATGTAACTATCATTTTGTTTCAAGTTTAGAACCGTGAAAGTGTAGGGAATAAAATTATCCCGTGATCATCAGGAGTTTAAATGCACCGATTTTGAAACAATTTTCTGGAAATGTCTCGCACCTTCTAAAGCGGTGGGCAATCTGGTAGGGTTGATTTTTTTCGGTGGTACGAAAATGGGTCGATATAAAAAAACCGGGAGCACTGGGACCCGGGGACTCCGCAACACAAAGCCAACAGGGGGATGATCAATTTAGTTATATGAAATTTAATTTCCTCGTTAAGAAGTTTCTAAACCCGTGAGACCTGCTTTTCTGAAATATTCTCCTGTTTGAGACGGGCCTTCAGCCATACCTGCATTCTTTCTTCGAGAGGGCCAACCCACTTCTCAATAGATGCGATATCTCCTTCGACCAGGGCTTTGCGGTGTTCGGGTGTGAGGTCATAGGAGGCCAGGATACCCGCGGGGTTTTCTGCAAGGGCTGTCAGGAATTTGTTGTCTTCTGCCGCCCTCTCAAGCACGGTCAGGATCGCATTTATTGAAGAGACCTTGAATTCGGGAATCTTTGCCTGGGGATCAAGAGCCGGGTTGGTCAGCCGGTTCGCGGGAGCCTCCCTCCAGTGAAAGGCCATAAATGCCTGGCCGGGCCTGACCCGATGGGTCCTTCTGGCTTTGGTTTGAAGATCTCCCCTGCGGGAGCTCAGAGAGATCACGTCTCCCTCCATAATTCCGAGCCGACTTGCATCCACGGGATTGATCTCGACATGGCTTTCCGGAACCAGCGTTTCCAGAACATGGGATCGATGGCTCATGCTTCCAGTATGCCAGTGTTCCAGGATCCTTCCTGTAGTTAACAGAATGGGATAGGCAGAAGTGGGCAGTTCTGCAGGCGGGCGGTCATGGACCACATGAAACTTGCCGCGACCTCGCGTGAATTGACCCTTATGCAGGATGGGGGTTCCGGGATGTTTCATATCACTGCAGGGCCATTGGAGTCCGCCTCTGCTGAGGCGATCATGGCTGATCCCTCCATAAATAGGGGTGAGCCGTCCAATCTCGTCCATGATCTCCGCACTGGAATGATAGTTCAGGGGACATCCCAACCGCTTTGAGATCTCGGCAACGATCTCCCAGTCCAGCCTCGCCTCCCCCGGCGGATCAAGGGCCTTGCGAACTCGCTGGACGCGGCGCTCCGTATTGGTGAAGGTTCCATCCTTCTCCGCAAAACTCGCCGCAGGCAAAATCACATCAGCCAGCTCGGCCGTCTCTGTTAAAAAGATGTCCTGCACGACGAGCAATTCCAGCCTGGCCAGAGCTTCTCTCGCATGGTTCAGATCAGGTTCGCTGAGCATGGGGTTCTCCCCCATCACGTAAAGCGCCTTCAGTTGCCCCTCATAAGCGGCCTGGACCATCTCCGTGATCGTGAGGCCCGGTTTTTCACTAAGGTTCTTTCCCCACGCATTTTGAAATTTCTCTCTTACAGCGGGATTGTCCACCCGCTGGTATCCCGGATAGACCACCGGCAAGGCGCCCATATCACAGGCGCCCTGGACATTATTCTGCCCCCGAAGAGGTGAGAAGCCAGTTCCCTTGCGCCCCAGATTTCCGGTGAGCATCAAGAGGTTGGCAATGGTTTTTGCATTATCGGTTCCGGTTGTGTGCTGTGTAATCCCCATGCCGTAAAGGACAATGGCCTTTTTCGCCTTCCCGAAAAGCAGGGCGCTCTGCTGGATTTTCTCTCCGGCCACACCGGTGATGGCCTCCACGGTTTTCAGGTCATATCGATTCAGGGATTCGAGAAAAGGCTCGAACTCTTCGCACCGCTTTGCAATGAAGGCCTGATCATGGAGGCTCGCCTCCACGATCTGATGCATCATCCCGTTGAGAAGCGCCACATCCGTTCCAGGAAAATGGTCCAGATGGACTTCCGCCATTTCGCACAATTCGATCCTGCGCGGGTCCGCCACGATCAGCTTCGCTCCGTTATTTTTAATGGCCCGCCTGATCTTCCGGCCGATGATGGGATGACATTCGGTCGTATTGGACCCGATCACGAACAGGACTTCGGCATGATCAATATCGGAGATGGAATTGCTCATCGCGCCATCACCGAAGGCCGCCAAAGCGGCCGCCACGGTAGAGGCATGACAGAGCCGGGCGCAGTGGTCCACATTGTTCGTATTCAGAACCGCTCTTGCGAATTTCTGGAAAAGATAGTTGTCCTCATTGGTGCACTTGGCAGAACTGAGAAGACCGATCGCATCCGGCCCATAGCGGTCTATGGTCCCGCTGAGGGACTGCGCCACCCGGTCCAGAGCCTCATTCCAGCCCGCCTCGCGAAAGATCTGATGGATATCAGCCGTGCTGATGCTCTTGGGAACTCCTTCTCTTCGAATCAGGGGCCGGGTCAGTCGATCCCCGTGATTGATGAAGTCCAGGCCATAACGCCCTTTGACACAGAGCTCTCCCCGGTTGACAGGACTCTTCCCATTTCCTCTTGCTCTCACGATCTTTCCTGCCCGAATTCCCAGGTTGATGGAGCAACCCACCCCGCAGTAGGGACATATCGTCTCAATCTCTCTTTCGGGGACGAAGAGGTTCTTGGCTACCAGAGCTCCGGTAGGACAATGTTCCACGCATTCGCCACAACTTTGACATATTGATTGGGCTAACGGTCTGCCACCAAAAGGGCTGATCTCCGTATCGTAACCCCGGTGGCAGAAATCAATGGCTCCCAGGCCCACGATTTCATCGCACCTGCGCACGCACTTCCCGCAAAGAATACACTTGTCCGGCTCAAAATCAAAGGCGGGGTTGGATCTATCCGGAGATCTCGTTCGTTTTGTCCTCCGGAGCCGCTCAATCGACCCTTGTTCCACTCCCACATATCGGGCCACTTTTAGAAGCTCGCAGTCCTGGCTCCTATTGCAAACCAGACATTCATACGGATGATTGGCAATCGCCAGCTCCACAATCATCCGCCTCACTTTTTGAATCTCCTCTGTCTCCGTATGGACCACCATGCCTTCCTGTGCGGGCGTGGTGCAGGAGGTAGGCAAACCCCGCATGCCTACGATCTCGACAATACAGAGCCGGCACGCCCCAAAGGGCTTCAAAGCAGGATCGTAACAGAGGATAGGCACATAACGCCCTGCCTTCTCAATCGCCTGAAGAACCGTTGACCCCTCCGGGACGATAACCGCTTGACCATCAATGGTGAGCTTGACTCTCTTCATCGATTTCACCTCTTCACCGTTCTAACAGATACGGAGAGCATGGAACTTGCAAGCCTCATAGCAGGCGCCGCATTTGGTGCACTTGTCCGACTCAATGGAATGGGGCTTCTTCTTTTCGCCTGTGATCGCCCCGACAGAACACTTTTTAGAACAAACCCCGCATCCGTTGCAGGTCTCAGGATCAATCTCATAATGAAACAGAGGTTTGCAGACGCCTGCCTCGCATCTTTTTCCCAGGATATGGGCTTCGTATTCGGAATGGAAGTAACGCAGGGTCGTCTGCACCGGATTGGGAGCTGTCTGACCCAGGCCGCAGAGTGAGCCTTTTTGAACGGTCTCGCTCACATCCTTCAGGATCTCCAGATCTTCTACGGTGCCTTTTCCTTCACAAATCTCATTGAGGATGTCGAGCATCTGCCGTGTACCGAGACGACAGGGCATGCACTTGCCACAGGACTCCTCCGCAGTGAAAGAGAGAAAATACCGTGGAATATCGACCATACAGGTATCCTCATCCATCACCACCATCCCTCCGGAACCCATGATGGAACCTGCTGCGGTGAGTGACTCGTAATCGACCGGAAGGTCAAAAAGTTCAGCAGGGATGCATCCTCCGGAGGGTCCTCCGGTCTGAACCGCCTTAACTTTTTTCCCTTTGCCCACTCCTCCGCCAATCTCATGGATGATCTCTCTGAGACGGATACCCATGGGAACCTCGATGAGGCCTGTCCGCTCTACTTTCCCGGCCAGAGCGAACGTCTTCGTTCCCTTGCTCTTCTCTGTCCCGAAGCCTGCAAACCACTTGGCTCCTTGCGCCAGGATCGCGGAGACATTGGCCAGTGTCTCCACATTATTGATGTTGGTCGGATTTCCCCAGAGGCCTTTACTGGCTGGAAAGGGAGGCCTTGGCTGCGGCATGCCCCTGCCTCCGGCAATAGAAGCCATCAAGGCGGTCTCCTCTCCGCAGACGAATGCGCCCGCCCCTTCCTTGATATGGATTTGAAAACCGAATTGGCTTCCCAGGATATCCCGGCCTAAAAGACCGTACTCCTTCATCTGCACCAGGGCTGTCTCCAGCCGTTTAATGGCCAGCGGATATTCCGCACGGATATAGATGTAGCCCTCATTGCATCCGATCGCATAAGCTCCAATCAGCATCCCTTCCAGAACTGAATGGGGGTCCCCTTCGAGCAGCGAGCGGTCCATAAAGGCGCCCGGGTCCCCTTCATCGGCATTGCAGATGATATACTTGGCCTGGCCTGGCGCCTTGCTTGCGAACTCCCACTTCATCCCGGTGGGAAATCCAGCTCCTCCCCGTCCTCGTAGGCCGGAGTCTTTGATCTCCTGAACCACCTCTCCGGGGTTCATCCGGAGAGCTCTCACCAGTCCGCCGTATCCGCCCCGGGCAATATAATGCTCGATATTCTCCGGGTCGATGATGCCGCAATTTCGCAGTGCAATCCGAACCTGAGGCTTGATCATATCCAGATCCTCGAAGCGCGGGATCCCGTCCAGGGGCCCTTCCCCGGTGTAACAAACAGCCCACTCAGGTTTTGGATCGCCATCTCTAAGGTAGGCGAGAAGGATTTCCTCCGTCCTTTTGGCTGTGAGGTTCCCGTAATAGATGAAAGGCCCCCCTGGCTTGCGAATGGCCATGATCGGCTCCAGGTAGCACGTGCCGATACATCCCACCTGCAGGATGCGGCCAAGGAGGTTCATCTGTTTGAGCGTCTGTTTGGCCGCCGCATAAACCTCATCCGCCCCTGCCGCCTTACCGCATGTCCCCATCCCGATCTGGATGAGGGGTTGTCGAAGGTTCTCGAGCGCCTTCCAGTTTTTTTCGGCCCGTTCCTTTATCAACATAAAATCCATGGTCCACCTCAATCTCGTTTTTTTCGGATCACATGAGGAGCCCTTCTTCTCTAACCCGAATCTCATCGAGGAGCTTCAATGCCCTGGATCGATCCAGGCTTCCATAGACTGAATCGTTAACAACCATGATCGGCGCCAGGGCACAAGAGCCAAAGCAGGCGACGGTCTCAATCGTAAAAAGGCCATCCGGTGTTATCTGTCCAGGAGTGACCCGAAGATGCTCCTCAATCGTCTCCAGAATCCGGCCTGAACCCTTTACATGGCAGGCTGTTCCGCGACAGACCCGGATGATGTATTTCCCCACGGGTTGAAACCGGAACTGGGCATAAAATGTGGCTGTCCCGTAAACCCTTGCCGTTGACAGTCTGGTAAGGCGGGCTATCTCGAGGAGGGCCTGCTCGGGTAAAAAACCGAGCGCCTTCTGTACCTTCTGAAGCATGGGAATAAGTTCATCAGCCCTTCCCTTAAATTCCTTCCGTATCTCATTGAAAAGATCCTCTATCTCTGGCCCACTTTCAACAGAAAGTTCCTGATAGATGGCCTGCTCCATATGGCTCTTCCTTTCTCAGGCTGAATCTGCTGAACCCTTTGCCCGGAAAAACAGAGTTGGTTACCAGGCTTCACGCTCCAGACGCTTGTAGATGAACATGAGTTGTTCTTTGGTGAGTTCCCCGACATTCTTCCGGATCCACTCCAGATCTCCGGACAGAATGGCGGCCTTGGCTTTACGGGAGAGCCGATACTCCTTCAGGGCCTCAGAACCGTCTTCCATCAACTCAAGCCAGAACTCTCCATTCTGATAAGCCCTCTCCAGAACCCGGGTGACCTCTTCCTTCTGGATCAGTCGTTCCTTCTGCGTCTCGACAATGAGCTCTTCCATGGATTCCTTCTCTTTCTCTTTCAGCGCACTCTTTACAGCCGTCTTAAATTCATCTTCCGTAAAGGGTTTGCGCAGGTAGTCCGAGACCCCCATCTTAACGGCCTGGACTGCCGAAGAAACAGAGGGATACCCTGTGATGATAACCACATTTGTTCTGGGTCGCTTCTCACGCACATGCTGAACGACATCCATGCCATCCATGTCGGGCAACCGAAGGTCAGCCACCAAAAGGTCAAACTCCCTTGCCCTGAACTTTTCCAGGGCGTCCTGCCCTGTGTCTGCCCGATCCACCTCGTAGCCTTCTTCACGCATCACCATCTCAAGTCCCTTGGCCACATTCACCTCATCCTCCATGAGAAGGACATGGGGCCGATAAGACGGTTCACTTCTTATGGTTTCCTGGATTGCGTTCATGGTCTTTACCTCCTTTCCTCTTTTGTCACCCTAAATTGAGCAAGAAAGATGCCAATCATTACCAAAGAGAGTATAGAGGTGATTGATAAATAATTTTAATGGGTTGGAATAAATAGCCCTATTTGGAAAAACGAATGCGGGGTGTCAAATCGTATAGAAGTTTATATACGGGAAAAAGGTTAAGGTGCCATTTTTTAAATTGCATTAAATATTTATGAGTGTATAATAGAATATACACAGGATACATTGATGGATAGACGAATAGATTTTGAAACACTTTATAACATCCTTCGGGAGATCAGCACATCGCTTCATTCCGGCACTCATGTCAAGGATGTACTGGATACACTGGTAATGAAATCCGCCCAAATGCTCAATGCCAGGGGGGCTCTCGTCCGGATTTTAAACCCTAAGACGAACCATCTCGATCTGGGAGCCTCATATGGTCTGAGTGATCAGTACCTTTCCAAGGGCCGGGCCTTCCGTAAGGAAGTCGTCATGGATCTCTGTCGTCAGAACAGAGTTCTTATTATCCGGGACATCTTGAATGATCCCTGTGTTCAATACCCCAAAGAGGCCTGGGCGGAAGGAATCCGGATGATGGTGGATGCGCCCATTACATATAAAGATGATGTCCTGGGTATCCTTCGAATCTATTTTGACGAAACGAGGGACTTTTCCGAAGAAGAACTCCATTACCTCATTCTCATTGCAGAACGAGGGGCCGCCGTCATCCAGAGGGCTCAGCTCTTAGAGATGCAGGAATCCCGATACGATCAGTTGGCCCTCCAGACAGAGAAATTATCCGCCCTGGGCCGGATGGCCGCCGGCATCGCGCATGAGATCAACAATCCCCTTGCCGGCATCCTGCTCTTTAGCACAAACCTGCTCAAAAAGGCTCAAGAAGAAGGGCCTATCAAAGAAGGCCTTGAAATCATCATACAGGAGACCCTGCGCTGTAAGAACATCATTCAAGACCTTTTGGAATTTTCCCGGCCAAGCGAGCCCAAAGCGGCCCCGACAGATATAAACAACGTGATTGTGAGAGCCATACACCTCCTCGAAAATGAGTTCCGGCTCCGGCATATCCGCCTGGAGGTAACCCTGGCGAAAGAATTGCCGGAGATCCTTATCGATGAGAACCAGATTGACCAAATTCTTGTCAACTTGTTACTGAACGCCATACAGGCGATCGAAGAACAGGGAACCGTCAAAATCCACAGTTATGTCAGCCCTGATAGAAAGAATGTAGTCATCGATGTCTCTGACACGGGGTGCGGGATTCCTCCGGAGAATATGCCCAAGATATTTGAACCTTTCTTCTCCACGAAGGCAAAGGGGACCGGCCTCGGCCTGGCCGTGACCTATGGAATCGTTCAAAAACACGGGGGACATATTTATGCCTATAGCCAACCCAAACAGGGGGCCCGTTTTATCGTAGAGCTCCCTATTCCCTCAGGGCTTCATCAAGGAGAGATGAGAAGGTAGAAATGAAACCCGTTAAGATTCTTGTCATTGATGACGAACCTGTGGTCTGCAAAGGATGCCGCCTGGTACTCTCGGATGAAAACCATATTGTTGAAATCTGCATGACAGGCAGGGAAGGCATGGACCTGATCCGGGAGGGTGATTACGACCTGATCCTCCTCGATATGAAGCTGCCCGACATAGAAGGTACGGAGATCCTCAGGACCGTCCACAAAACGAAACAGGGTCTTCTTGTGATCGTTATGACAGGGTATTCCACCGTTCAAAACGCTGTGGAAGCCATGAAATTAGGGGCCTTTGACTACCTCTCCAAACCTTTCACCGACGAAGAGCTGATGTTGGTGGTGCAGAGAGCCATTGAAAAAAAACGGTTGGTGGAAGAGAATCTCTACCTCCGAAAGGAACTCTTCAACCGGTTCCGTTTTGAAAATATTATCGGAGAGAGCCCTAAAATCCTTCCCATCTTCGAACAGATCGAGAAGGTCGCGCCGACCGACAGCACGGTGCTTCTCTATGGAGAAAGCGGCACGGGCAAGGAACTCTTTGCCGGAGCGATCCATTCCCGCAGCCAGAGGGTTCACCGTCAATTCATCGCCGTCGATTGCAGCACCCTCTCTCCCAGTCTTCTCGAAAGCGAACTTTTCGGTCATGTCAGAGGAGCCTTCACCGGTGCGGTTCGGGACAAGGAAGGTATATTCGATATGGCCCATGGCGGGACCCTCTTTATGGATGATGTGACCAATCTGAGTCTCGAGATCCAGGGAAAGCTCCTGAGGGTTCTGGAGACCGGTGAATACAAACCCGTGGGAGCAAGTCACTTCCAAAAGACCGATGTCCGGATCATTGCGGCCACCAACAGGGATCTGAAGGCGATGGTTGAAGAGGGACAGTTCAGGGAAGACCTCTTTTACCGTTTGAATGTCTTTCCTATCTACATCCCCCCCCTTCGGGAGAGGAAGGAGGATATTCCCAAACTTGCCTATCATTTCCTCAGGCACTTTTGCAGAAAAACGGGAAAGCGGATCGAAGGGTTCTCTGACGAGGCATTGGAGAGTTTAATAAATTACGATTGGCCTGGCAATGTCCGGCAATTGAAGAATGTGGTGGAGCGTCTGGTCATCATGGCGGACGATACCAAGCTCGACCTGCTCCATCTGCTCGATCAGCTTCAGACGAAACAATCCTGGAAGGACCATCCGATCCCCGGGACCCTGAAAGAACTCAATGCCGCAAAGAAGCATCTTCTCGAACAGACCTTCGGGCAGATTCAGAAAGCCTTTCTCATCAATGCCCTCCGGGCATCGAATGGAAACATCACCCGTGCGGCCGAGAGGGTGGGCATGCAACGGCCCAATTTCTGCGCCCTCCTCAAAAAGCACCGCATTTCGCCTAAAGAAAATTAGGGACACTTCCCTATTTTTAATTGACCTGAAACGAGAAGGGAAGAAAGGGATGGGCCATGAAAAATCTTTTACTGGAGGATGTGGAATACAAGGTTGAGGCGACCCATTGGGGAACCTGGCGAAGGTTTGCCTATCCCAACGGGAAGTATTTCGCTGATTTCAGATCCCACGCCACTTTCTGGGGACTCCCTCTTCTGCATTACACCCGTGGTATCTGTCCTGAGACTGGAAGGCGAGTCGTTGCAAAAGGAATCGTAGCCATTGGAAGGCTTGCCATGGGCGCCCTCGCCATTGGTCAAGCCTCCTTCGGGGTCATTGCCATTGGCCAGCTGGGGCTCGGTTTGCTTCTGGGCCTGGGGCAAGGGGCCACCGGGCTTTATGCCATTGGTCAGGTCGCAATAGGTTTGATGTTTGGTCTCGGTCAGCTTGCCACAGGCGAGATCGCTATCGGGCAGGTTGCTTTCGGGAAATATGTCTTAGCCCAATTAGGTTTTGGTGAACATGTCTGGAGTATGAAACGGGCCGATCCCGAAGCCGTGGCCTTCTTCAAGGCCTTCCTTAAAAAATTTATCCCATGATATCTCTTCACTCTACCTCAATCTCTGCAAAGGCCCGCACCGGAAAGGAGGCGCCTTGAACGATCCTCAGGGGAACGGCATAGAATGTGAAGCCGGTTCGGGGAAGGGCAGACAGATTGCAGAGATGCTCCACGATGAGGATATTGGAGGCAAGGAGCCGGGTATGAGCCGGTCGGGAGGGGTCCATCGTATCATCCACATTCCAGAAATCGACTCCAACAAGGACTGGTTTTGAGCGGATTAAAAGATTGATCAATTTTTTTGAAAGATAGGGGCCGGGTTCCCAGTAATCTTCTTTCCCCCATCTCTTATCCCATCCCGTTCGGATGAGGACAGCCTTTCCTCTTAATACTTTTTTTTCATCATGAATGGTTACAGAGCGGTCTGGAGAAACGATAGCATCGAACACGATCCCTGGAATTCCAGCAACCCTTTCGAGGGGAATTTGACTGAGGTCTGCTTTATCATGAAAGCGATGAAAAGGACTATCCAGGTAGGTGCCAACATTGCAGACCATTTCCACTTTTCCGAGATAAAATTCCGCCTGACCATCATAACGCGATCGTGACGCCTGATGGTCAAGAAAAGCGCCGATCTTGGGCCGCGGCAGACCGGGGTAAGCCATCATCCCGTCTTCAAGGATATGGTTTAACTCAATAAACTTCTTCATGGATATTGCCTTTCTCCTGATGAATTGGGATAAGCAATCCTATTCAGCACAAAGTGCAATGTCAAGCAATAGGATGGAAAAAGAGGTGCCTACTTGAACTCTATTCATTTGACAGAGGAAATGAAAATTTGTTAATTTCGGTCTGCTAACAAGTTTTCTAATAAGGAGGAGATCGATATGAAAAAAGAGGGAAAGAAGGAATTGAGCAGAAGGGATTTTTTAAAGAGGACGGTCATTGGAACGGCGGCGCTGGGTATAGGCGGCTTTGCGGGAAAGACGGCCTTTGCCCAGGCAAAACCTCCCATCAAGATCGGGGTCGCCATCTCTCTCACCGGAGCATGGGCCCGCGAGGGAGAATTGGAAGTCGGCGGATATAAACTCTGGGGAAAGGTCATCAATGAGAAGGGCTGCACCTTTGGCGAGGTTGAGAAATTGGGATGCCCTGGCCCCGGACTTCTGGGGAGGCAGGTGGAGTTTGTCGTCTACGATGACAAGAGCGACCCCAGCGAGGCGATCAAGCTGATTCGAAAACTGGTCGTCTCGGACAAGGTCGATCTGATCCTGGGACCCTATGGAAGCGCTGTCTCCAATGCCATTGCGCCCCTGGCAGAAGATTATAAAATTCCCATCATCACTCCCCTGGCCAATGCGCCGGTCATCTGGGAAGGAAAAAAGAGGGAGTGGTTTGTGGGCGTCCTTCCTCCGGCCTGGAAGAATCTCTACGGATGCCTCATGCTCGGGAAAGAGAAGGGAGCGAAGACCGCGGCCTTCATCTATTCCGATACGGCCTTCCCCATCGGAGCAACCCGACCTCTCGTGTCCAGAGCCAAAGAGATGGGGATTCAGGTGGTGCTCGACGAGGCTTATCCCAAAGAGACAGCAGACTGGGAACCCATCATGTCCAAGGCGTGGTCTCAGAAACCCGATCTGATCCTGGGAGGAGGTTATCTTCCTGATTCGATCGGGCTGGTGAAAGCGGCCAAGGCGGTCAATGCCACGCCGAAAATGTTTGGATTCCTTGTTGGGCCTGCGATTGCCGATTTCACTAAATCGCTGAAGGGTGATGCCAATTATGTCACAGGAGAAACATTCTGGGAACCTTTTGTCATTACACCTGGAAACCTCGACTTTTACAGGGCCTACCTGAGAGAGTATAAAAGCGAACCTTCCTACCATGCGGCCGCCGGTTTTGCCGCGGGACAGATCCTGGAGCGAGCTGTAAAGGAAGTAGGTAATATCGAGGATAAAAAGGCATTGAGAGATAAACTCTATTCGATCAAGACCACCACCATCTTCGGCGAATATGAGGTGAATCCTCTGGGCCATCCAGATTCGGGCTGGCAGGTGGGTAAGGCAACCAACCTCATCCAGTGGCAGAAGGCAGAGGGAAAGAAGCTCCTTCCCAATCAGGTGGCCATTGAGGGAATGGTGAAACAGATCGTCTATCCGGCAGGGATAAAGACAGCCGATGTCATCTTTCCCTTCCCGGGATGGAGCAAGTAATCAAGAATGATGGAATGTTGGAATAATGGAATAATGACGCCGTAACTATCAACCCATTATTCCATCATTCCATTCTTCCATTATTCCAAAGTAATCTTCGATTGCTATGGTCAACTTCATCGAAATCCTTATCCGGGGACTGATGCTGGGCTCTGTTTATGCCCTGGTGGGCATGGGCCTCACACTGGTCTGGGGAGTCGTGGGAATTGTTAACATCGCCCACGGCGAGTTTGTCATGCTGGGCGCTTATTTAGCCTTCTGGGCTTTCAGCCTCCTCCACTTCAACCCTTTACTCTCCGTAGCCCTCTCCATCCCCGTCTTCTTCTTCGCCGGCATGATGATTCATAAACGGATCACCGAGCGATTGATGAAGGCACCGGAGCTTTCCGCGCTGATCCTGACCTTTGGCATGTCGATCCTCATCTGGAATTTGGCGCAGTTCTTCTGGACCAATACCTACCGCTCCGTTCCTTATTTGACCGGTAGCTTTCCCTTTTTCGGATTGGTCTTCGCAAAGAGCAAGACCGTCTCCTTCTTTCTGGCTCTGGGGATCACGGCGGCCCTTTTTTCCTTTCTGAAATATTCCAAACTGGGAAAGGGGATCAGGGCCACTTCACAGAATTCGGAGGTGGCTCTGGTCTGTGGAATCAATACGATAAAGATGAGGGCCGTGACCTTTGGAATGGGCATTGGCCTCGCAGGGGCGGCTGGAGCCATCGTCAGCCTTCAATGGGTCATCTTCCCCCAGATGGGCGCAAGTTATGTGTCAAAGGCATTTGCCATTGTCGTGCTGGGCGGGTTGGGAAATATCCAGGGAGCCTTGGCAGGAGGTCTGATCATCGGAGTGCTGGAGAGCCTGGTGACTCAATATTGGAGCGCCAAGATGGCGCAGATCATCCCTTCGATGACCATCCTTCTCATCCTCCTGCTCAGGCCCACGGGGTTATTCAAGAAATGAAGGTTACAAGTAGTATTCGTAAAATTCGGTGCCATTCGAATCATTCGAAAATTTCATATCCGTCATGACGAATCCATTAAAAAAACTTCGAATCATATTAGGGACAACCATCCTCATGGCCTTTCTCATCTCGATCCCTTTTTTTACCACGGACTACTGGATCACCCTTTTGGTCCTAATCCTCATCTTCACGGTCTATGCCTCAGGATGGAATCTTTTCTCGGGGTTGACGGGATATACCAATTTCGGTCTTGCCTGGTTCATTGGCGTAAGCGGTTATGTGAGCAGTCTTCTCATCGCCGACCATAAACTTTTCTGGCTTTTCGCCTGGCCCATCGGAGCCCTCTTTGTCAGCATCGTCTCTATTGGAGTGGGTTACATCCTTCTAAGGATCAAAGGGGTCTATTTTGCCATCTCCATGGTGGCCCTGACCGAAGGGACAAGAGAACTCTTCGGCACGGAATATCTCGAGCCCATCACTCACGGAGGAAAAGGCGTTCCTTTTGTCGCAGGCATCAGCCTCTCCGCACTCTACTGGTCGATTCTTCTCCTGGCATTCATTACGGTCTTCATCTGCTATCAAGTGACCTCCTCCCAATTCGGTCTTCGACTCATGGCCATCCGCGAGGATGAACAGGCTGCAGAGACACTGGGCATTCATACCACCCGGGAAAAGATCATCGCCTTCGCCCTCAGCGCCTTTCTCACAGGGCTGGCAGGTGCGATCCATTTTACCTATCAGAACTATATTGATCCGTCATTCGGTTTCACCATCCACCTCACCCTTACTCCCATCGTGATGACCCTTTTCGGAGGTGTGGGAACGGTCTTTGGTCCAGCCATCGGGGCAACGCTCTTCACCTTCATCCATGAGATCCTCTGGGCTGAATTGACCATTCTCTATATGGCGATCTTTGGGGTCATTCTCATCCTATTGATCCTATTTTTTCCTCAGGGCCTTCTGGGCTGGATGAAGGAGAGAGGGATACTTCCAAGGATCAGGAAGATATAGCTCCCCTTATCCCTCTCCCCCTGGAGGAGAGGGCGAGGGTGAGGGGAAAAGACAGAAGAAAAAGATGAATAAAGAACCCATCTTAAAAATTGATGATGTGGTGAAGAAATTCGGTGAGGTGGTGGCGTTGGACCACTGTTCCTTTGACATCGAGCGGGGTTCGATGACCGGCCTGATCGGTCCGAACGGAGCAGGCAAGACAACCCTTTTCAACCTCATCACCGGAGTGCTTGAGCCCGATTCAGGACATGTCTTCTTTAAAGGGGAAGAGATTACGAGTAAGAAACCCTACGAGATTGCCCGAAGAGGGGTCGGCAGAACCTATCAGATCATCCGGATCTTTCCGAAGATGACCCTTCTCGAGAATCTCATCGTCGTTGGAAAGGGAAGGGAGAGAAGGGTGATGGAGAGGGCCATGGAACTGCTCCAACTGGTCAGACTTTCTGAAAAGAAGGACGACTATGCCTCCGACCTCTCCTTCGGCCAGCAGAAGCTCCTCTCCCTGGCACAGGTTCTGATGTTCGATGCAGAGCTTATCCTCCTCGATGAACCTGCCGCCGGCATCAATCCAACACTCCAGAATGAATTGATGGCATTGATCCACCGGTTGAACGAAGAGGGAAAGACCTTCATCATCGTCGAGCACGACATGGGTGTGATCATGAACCACTGTCAGAATGCGATTGCCCTCAACTACGGTCAGAAGATTGCAGAGGGAAGTTGCAGCCTCATCCAGAAGGATGAAAGATTGCTGGAACACTATTTCGGAAGATGACCAAACGTATTCCCTCTCCCTCGCCCGCCCCGCTTAGCGGAGCGAGGCCGGGGATGGGAGAGGGTGGGGGTGAGGGTGGGAAGAAGAGAACAAAATATTTTAGCCATCGATGGTCTCGTTTCAGGCTATGGAAAGATGGAGATCCTCCACGGCATCTCCCTCTCGGTGAGAAGAGGTCAGATCGTCGGTTTGATCGGGCCCAACGGAGCCGGGAAATCGACGGTCCTCAAGGCGGCCGCAGGTCTCTTAAAAGTAATCTCAGGAAAAGTGGTTTTTATGGATGAAGAGGTTACCCATACCCCTCCCTATCAGATCGTGGAGAAAGGCATGGCCTTCAATCCGCAGGGACGGGTCGTCTTTCCCGACATGACCGTTCAGGAGCACCTCGATATGGGCGCCTGGACGATTAAGGATCGGCAGGAGAAAGAAAAATCTTTTGAAAGAATTTATCAACTCTTCCCCTGGTTGATGGAGAGGAAGAAGAGAAAGGCAAGTCAGATGAGCGGAGGGGAACAGCAGATGCTTTCCCTGGCAAGGGCCATGATGATCCGGCCCAAACTCCTTCTCCTCGACGAACCCTCTCTCGGACTTTCGCCCAAATGGGTCAGAACCGTATTCGAGAAGATTGTGGAGATCAAAGAGTCCGGCATCCCCTGCCTCATCGTGGAACAGAAGGCGGCCATGGTCCTGGGATATTCGGATTACGGCTATGTCCTGGAGATGGGAAACAATCGGTTTGAGGGAAGAGGCCAAGACCTCCTCCAAAACCCCGATGTCCGCCGCCTCTACCTCGGGGGATAACGCTGCGCATAACCAGCTGGCAACGAAGTGCAGCGGAATTGCCAGTCCGAGTTGATGCGATTGTTATGGGAGATGTTTCAGATCCTCCATATCCTTGAAGCGGCTGCACGCCTGCTTGTTGGTCTTAAGATCCTCAAGCGAAATGAAGTTCACCGGTATGTCATCTATGTCTATTACCTCTCGTCGCAAATAGCATTCTTCAAAGTTTACACCGGAGGCCCCCGTTATTACTTCGATCCTGATGGGGGGAACACCCATTCGGATAATCTTGTCCTTTTCGATGAATAAGTCTTTAATCGCCTCTTTTTCCGGCATACCAAAATCACGAAGCACCTGCGCCGTCTTTTCGGCATTCACTTCGCTGACCGCAATCCAAATATCCATATCACCAGTGGCCCGCGGATAGCCATAATAACCCACAGCATATCCGCCAACCACAAGGTACTCAACGCCGTGTGAGTTCAACAGTCTCAAGAAATCTTTGAAGTCTGGATGTAGTTCGATCTGTGCCATAAACCATCCTTCGGTTAATCTCGATTGCATTTAAACGGTCAGCCTTTCCACGGGACAGCCAATATTGCTTCTCTTCCGTAAATTCATCAAGGGAAGAGACAGTAAGTCGCGTTTTATCCAGACGAGGCATCTTAGTATTCATGTCTCTTTATTCCTTCCATGTTTCCCATAACGGCGCCGTGCGCAGCACGGCGCTAACGTAAAACTAAGCGGTGCGTGCCTGTAAAACATAATACCATGAGAAAGACTATTAGAAAAGAAAAAACTCGTAAGTCAAAAAAGCATCTTTGTGGCACGCATCTG